>JAMNYN010000502.1 GCA_023622805.1 Pseudomonadota bacterium
GATGCCGTCGAGAACCACCGACGGGTTCTCGCCGCGCTTGAGCAGCACGATGCCTTGCACCACGTCGTTTTCATCGTCCATGCCCACCGAGCCCTGGCGCGGCGTGTGCGACTGGATCACCGTGGCCACGTCGCCGATGGTGATGGGGCCGCCGCCGCGCATCTGCACCACCACATCCTTGATGGATTGGGGCGAGCTCAGCAGGCCGATGCCGCGGATGATCAGCGACTGCTCGCCCCGGCGCAGCAGGCCGCCGCCTACGTTGCGGTTGGACTTTTCCAGCGCGTCGGTCACATCGGTCAGGGACAGCCCCAGGCGGTAGAGCTTCTCCGGATCCACTTCGACGTGGTATTCCTTGACGAATCCGCCGACGCTCACCACATCGGCCACGCCTTGCACCTGCTTGAGCACGCGCACGATGTTCCATTCCTGCTCGGTGCGCAGCTGGTCCAGCGTATGGCGGTCGCTCTTGAGGTGGTAGTAGAAGATCTTGCCCAGCGGGGTGTAGTCGGGCGCCATCTCGGGCGTCACGCCCGGGGGCAGATTGGCCTGCGGCAGGCGCTGGGCCACTTCGGCGCGGGCCTTGAAGCTGTTGGCCTGGTCATTGAAGACCAGGTTCACCATGGACAGACCGAAGTAGCTTTCCGAACGCAGCGAGACCAGGCCGGGCGTGCCGTTGAGCTCGCGCTCGAGCGGCAGCGTGATCTGGCGTTCGACCTCTTCCGGCGCCAGGCCCGGGGCCTGCGCGATGATGCCGACCTGGACGTTGGTCACGTCCGGGTAGGCTTCAATGGCGGTGTGCAGATAGGAGTAGATGCCGTAGATGGCAATGAAGATGGTGGCGCACAGCACCACCAGACGCCGATGAACGACGAAATCAATAAACGCGCGCAGCATGTTGTGAACCGCTTTTCTTACAGCAGCTGGCTGGCGGCGCCATCCAGCAACAAAGCGCCGCGCACCACAATGCGCTCACCGCTGTTGAGGCCCGAGACCACCGGCACCCAGCCGCGCACGGGCGCGCCCAGTTTCACGTCGCGCATCTCGAATGCATGCTCGGCGGTCTGCACGAACACCACGCTGCGGTTTTCATCCTTGATCAGCACGGCGCCCATGGGCACCATCATCTGGGCCGAGCGTTCCACGACGATGCCCACGCGCGCCTGCATGCCGGCGCGCAAGCCTTCGGGCAGGGCGCCGGTCAAGCCCAGCTGCACCGGGGCACGGCGCGATTCGGCATTCACGACGGCGCCGACTTGCACCACCTTGGCGGACAGCGGCGTTGACTGGTTGGGCAGCTCCAGCTGAGCGGCGTTGCCGGCTTTCAGGCTGGACAGGTCGGCTTCGAACACATCGGCCACCACGCCCAGCGATTGCGGGTTGCCGATGGCAAACAGCGCGGCGCCGGCTTCGGCCAGCGCGCCCATGCTGGCCTGGTGCTGGGCGACGACGCCGGCATGCGGTGCGCGCACCACGATGCGGTCGCCGCCGTCATTGCCCAGCAAGGCCGAGGTACCGGCGGCGCGCGACAGCTCTTGCGCAGCTTCCTTGCTGCGGGCCAGGGCGGCACGCAGCTCCATGTCGGTGCCCACGCCGCGCGCGCTCATGTCCTGGTGGCGCTGCAGTTCGGCCTTGGCCGTTTCGAGCGCCAACTGGGCAGCCCGCACTTCGTGGCGCATGCGCAGGGCATCGGCACTGACCAGCGTGGCCAGCGGGGCGCCGGCCTTGACGGTCTGCCCCAGCTGCACATGGATGGCGACGACGCGGCCTTGGGCCGGCGCCGCCACGGTGTCGATCTGTCCTGGTGGATATTCCAGGCGCGCGGGCGACCACAGCATCTGGCCGGATTGCGGCGCCTGTACGGCCACCACCTCCAGCATGCGCATGGCGGCCGGGGCGACCGTGACGGCCTTCACGGCCGCAGGGGGGGCGCTGAACGCGGGAGCCGCACACAGGGTGCTGGCCAGCAGGACTGCAACGCGGTGGCGCTGGAGCCAGGCGGGCAGCGCAACATAGAAGGAAGAGGGGACCATATCTCGCATGCGTGGGCTTTCGCTGGGAGGTGCAGGCAATGGAGCGTCCTGCACCCGGATCATCGTGGGGATGATAGAAAGCCGGTTTATCGCGCGGGATGAACTTTAGATGACGGTTTGGTAAGGATTGACGAGGCGCCGAGCCCGGTTCCCAGGCCCGTTCGCCGGCTAGATCGTCCCAGCCCATGGTCCGCCTTCCTGGCCCATCTTTCAGGGTTCTTGCGGCGCCCGGCCTCGTTCGCCCAGGGCCTGGTCTTCGGGCTACAGGGCCAGCCGCATGACACCGGCCTTGGCAGGCGCAAAACCTGGCTGCCTATACAGTGGATTGGGGCTTGTCACCCGCGTGCCTGCCCATGCTGCCTCCTTTTTGAGCATCCGCCGCAAAGCCAGCACTGGCGCGGCTTGCGGGAGTTGTTCAGGCAGTTGTTCACAAGTTTGGACGCGGTTTACGGGGATAAGACCCAGGGGTTTTTCGGGCCACGGCCTTGTGGCGCGCACCGGCGTATCTGACTTGAAATTGTTTGATCCAGGTCAATGAGAACAGGCGTTAGTAGCCCGTTTGGATTGAGCTTGTTACATCCGTGAAATAATTCTGACATTGATTTACATATGCAGTGGAGTGAGTCCTTGCTTCAGGAATTTTTCGCCGCACCGCAAGGCTGGACCCCACCCGGGCGCGAAGCTGTCAGGAACAGCTTTGCTCGCGCCGAGGGCGCCAGTCCGATCTCCCGTTCGCCCGCAATGACGGCGAACGCACCGCCTTCATAAATCACCAGGGCCAGGCCCACCACCCCATGTATTGACGGCATCGCCGCTGGCGCGCGGGCAGCGCCGTCCTGCGCCTGCGCATCTTGCGGTCTCGCCGTCAGCGAAACACTTTTTCATCCACTTCCTCTCCACGACCCGTGAATTATTTCCAAAATCTCCGAATAGGTACGCGGCTGACCATCATGCTCAGCCTGTTGATCCTGATCACGATAGGCATTGGCGCCGAAAGCGCGGTGAAAGCCTCCTCCGCGCAAAGCGCGCTGGAAGACATCACCCAGCGGCGCATGGTGCTGAACGAACATTTCAATGACCTGCGGCAGGAAGTGAATCGGCAGGCGCGTTACCTGCGCAACATGGCCTTGCTGACCCAGCCCGAGCAGATCCAGGCCGAGCGCGATGCCATCGCGGTGTCGCGCCAGAAAACGACCGCGCTGTTTGCCCAGTTGGACCGGGACGTGCACACCGCCAGGGGACGGGAACTGCTGACGCAGGTGGCGGCGGCCCGCGATCAGTTCGTCAAGGGCGTGGACCGCTATTTCGAGCTCATGGACCAGGGCAACAAGGAGGACGCTGTGCAGCAGCTGATCAACGGCCTGCGTCCCGTGCAACTGGCCTATCTGCAGATTCTCAATGAGTCCATCCAATACCAGGTGGGCGCGGCCAAGTCTTCTTCCATTGAGGCGGTGGCGCAAGTCGAGGCCTTGAAGCTGAACATGGCGGTGGCCACCGGGCTGGCGATGCTGATTTCGGTGTTGCTGGGTACCTGGATCGTGCGCTCCATCACCCGCCCCATCCAGCAGGCCGTGGAGGTCGCGCGTGCCGTGGCTGCCGGCCATCTGCACACGGCCATAGCCGTCAAGAGCCGCGACGAGGCCGGCCAGCTGCTGCAGGCCTTGCAGGAGATGCAGGCGGGCCTGACCGGCGTCGTCGGCGCGGTGCGCAGCGGCTCCGAGTCCGTGGCCACCGCCAGCAGCCAGATCGCCCAGGGCAACAGCGATCTGTCGCAGCGCACGGAAGAACAGGCCAGCGCGCTGGAAGAAACGGCCGCCTCGATGGAAGAGCTGTCTTCCACCGTGCGCCAGAATGCCGACAATGCCCGCCAGGCCAGCCAGCTGGCCCAAAGCGCCTCGGGTGTCGCCGCCCAGGGCGCCGATCTGGTGGCCCAGGTGGTCGATACCATGCATGGCATCAGCGATTCGAGCAAGACCATCAGCGACATCATCAGCGTGATCGACGGCATCGCGTTTCAGACCAATATCCTGGCGCTGAACGCGGCTGTGGAAGCCGCGCGCGCGGGCGAGCAGGGCCGCGGTTTTGCCGTGGTCGCGTCGGAAGTGCGCAGCCTGGCAGGCCGCTCGGCCGAAGCCGCCAAGGAAATCAAGACCTTGATCACCGACAGCGTGCAGCGCGTGGCCCAGGGCAACAGCCTGGCCGGCCGGGCGGGCAGCACCATGCAGGAGATCGTCGCCAGCATCCAGCGCGTGACGGACATCATGGCGCAGATCAGCGCGGCCAGCAGCGAGCAAAGCCAGGGCGTGTCGCAAATCGGTGAAGCCATCACGCAGATGGACCAGGTGACGCAGCAGAATGCGGCACTGGTCGAGGAGATGTCGGCGGCCGCCAACAGCCTGCGCAGCCAGGCGAGCGAGCTGGTGCAGGCCGTGGCGGTGTTCGATCTAGGCGCTCAAGGCGCGCGTGCCGTGCCTGGGCCCGCAGCCCTGCCCGCGCCGGCTGCGTTGCTGTGACCCATGGCGCCAGCGCCAT
>JAMNYN010000140.1 GCA_023622805.1 Pseudomonadota bacterium
GCAGCTTTCATGTCTATCTGGATGTGAGCATGCTGCGCAACGTGCTGGCCACCGACTTCAAGGAAAGCCGCGAGCTCATGACTTCGGCGTTGATCGTGCCGCTGCTGACGCTGGGACTGCTGCCCATGCTGGTGGTGTGGCGGGTGCGTCTGGTGCGACGCAGCTGGGGCCGGGCACTGGCCTGGCGCGCAGGATTTCTGCTGGCTTCGGTGCTGCTGACCGTGGGCGGTGCCTTGCTGGCGTTCCAGGATTTGTCGTCGCTGATGCGCAACCAGCGCGAAGTGCGTTACCTCATCACGCCCGGAAACTTCCTGGTGGGGCTGCCCAGAGCGCTGCGCAATGTGCAGCCGGTCAAATCCGAGGCCAAACTCCCCGTGGGCGCCGATGCCAAGGCGTTGGCGCGGGCCGCGGACAGCCGGCCGCGTCTGCTGGTACTGGTCGTGGGCGAAACCGCACGCGCAAAGAATTGGGGCCTGAATGGCTATGCGCGACAGACCACGCCGCAACTGGCGCAGGCCGGCGTGATCAACTTTCCCGACATGCATTCCTGCGGCACCAACACCGAAGTCTCGGTGCCCTGCATGTTCTCGCCCTTTGGGCGGCGCAATTACGATGAAGACAAGATTCGCTCGCACCAATCGCTGCTGCATGTGCTGGAGCATGCGGGCATCGGCACCTTGTGGCGCGACAACCAATCCGGCTGCAAGGGCGTCTGTGAAGGCTTGCCCACGCAAAGCCTGACCGACGCCAAGGATGCGGCGCTGTGCACCGGAAAGCGTTGCCTGGACGAAATTCTGCTGAGCGACCTGGCCGCGCAGGTACGCGCCAAGCCGGGCGATCGCGTCGTGGTGCTGCACCAACTGGGCAACCACGGGCCCAGCTATTTCGAGCGCCATCCCGCGTCGCTGCGTCGTTTCACTCCTACCTGCGATACGGCCGACCTGGGCGATTGCACGCGCGAGCAAATCGTCAACAGCTACGACAACGCCTTGCTCTACACCGACTATTTCCTAGACCGCACCATCACTGCGCTGAAGGATCTGGCGGACTACGACACGGCGATGATTTATCTTTCCGACCACGGCGAATCGCTGGGCGAGAAGGGCCTGTTCCTGCATGGCGTGCCCTATGCGATCGCTCCGCAGGAGCAGACCCGCGTGCCGCTGGTCATGTGGTTCTCGCCGTCATTTTCCGCCAGTCGCGGGCTGGATCTGGCGTGCGTGCGCCAGCGTGCGCAGCGCTACACCGACCATGACAACCTGTTCCCGTCGGTGCTGGGGCTGATGCAGGTGACGACCACGGCCTACGACCGCCAGTGGGATTTGTTCGCGGGCTGCGAAAGCGGCGCGGGGCGGGGCGCCACCCACGCACCATGAAGCCCGTCGTCAGCTGCTTTGGGTCACACCCGTTTGCTTGACCACGTCCCGGAAGCGGCTCATCTCTTCGTTCACGAACTTCGAGAAGGCCTGGGGGCCGCGTGGCATGGGGTCGATGAAGGCGGTGCTGAACTTCTCCTGTACGGCAGGCAGATCTAGCACCTTCTGGATGGCGGCATCGAGCTGCTGCTGGATGGCGACGGGCGTGTTGGCCGGCACCATGAAGCCATACCAGGCACTTCCCAGAATGCCGGGCACGCTTTCGGCGAAAGTCTGCAGGTCCGGCAGCCTGGGGTTGCGCGCCGGGCTGGCAATCGCCAGCACCTTGAGCCGCTTGGCTTCGATGTGCGGCATGCAGGCGGGCATGGAGTTGATGACCATGGGCACCTGTCCGCCCACGGCATCCGTGAGCGCCATGGCACCGCCCTTGTAGGGCACATGCACCAGCTCCATGCCGGTCTTGAGCTTGAGCATCTCGTACAGCAGATGGGGTGCCGAGCCCTGGCCCGGCGAGCCCACGCCGTACTGGCGCACCTGGCTGCGGGGCAGGGCCAGCAGCTCCTTGAGGCTGTTGGCCGGAAACGAAGGGTGGGCCACCAGCAATTGCGGCGATGAGCCGGTGAGCGTGATCGGCAGCAGGTCCTTGGCCGGGTCATACGACAGCTTGGGCACCACGGCGGCGTTGGTCGCATAGGCGGTGTCGGCCAGCAGCAGCGTATAGCCGTCGGCCGGGCTCTTGGCGACGGCATCCGTACCTATCAGGCTGGAGGCGCCGGCCTTGTTTTCCACCACCACGTTCCAGCCCATGGTCTCGGTCAGCTTCTGCGCGATCAGGCGGCTGACGAAATCCGAGCCACCGCCCGCCGCATAGGGAACCACCAGCCGTATGGGGCGGCTGGGGTAGCTGCTGGCAAACACAGAACCACTGGCCGAAGCGGCCGCCAGGGCAGCGGTGCCAGCGATGAAATCGCGCCGGGAAAGGGAATGCATGACGAGTCTCCTGAAGTGTTCTGGTGGGGAAATGGCGCTCAGCGCTCAGTCGAGCAGCGACCGCGCTGCGAGTTGGAAACCTAGAGCCGCTGCATCGATGTCGGCGGGGGCTATATGCCTGTGGGTGACCAGGCGGATGCGGCGCGGGCCCCATGGCCGGATCAGCACGCCGTGTTTCTTGAGTTCCTGCGCCCAGACCTGGCTGTCGGGAACGTTGGTCGGAAGCTCCACAAAAACGATGTTGCTGGCCGGCCGGGTGATGCCTATACGGTTCGGGCGTATCTTGTCCAGGGCCTCGCTGAGGCGGCGCGCGAGTGCATGGTCCTGGGCCATTCGCTGGGGCATGGTCTCTACGGCTTCCAGCCCCATGGCGGCCAGCACGCCGATCTGGCGCTGCGTACCGCCCAGCATCTTGCGCAACTGTCGCGTGCGGGCGATGGTCTCGGCCGGCCCCACCAGCACCGCGCCCGAGGGCGCGCTCAGGCCTTTGGAAAGGCAGACCGATACGGTGTCGCAATAGCGTGCGACCGCCGCGAAGCTCACCTGCAAAGCCACGGCGGCGTTGAAGATGCGCGCGCCGTCGATGTGCACGCGCGCGCCCGCCGCTTGCGCGATTTCACAGACCGACTGCATGTGCGCCAGGGGCAAGACGGCGCCGCCGGCGTTGACATGGGTGGTTTCCATGCACACCAGCTCCGTGCGCAAGCTGTTGCCGGGCTGCACGGCCTGTGCCAGGGCTTGGAGATCCATGGCCCCGGCAACGCCGGCGATGCCCTGGTACATGACGCCGCACAGCGTGGCGCCACCGCGCTCGGTCAGGAACATATGGGATGTGCTTTCCATCACGACCTGGCTTTGGCGGCCGGCTTGCGCCAGAACGGCCAGCAGGTTGCCCATGGTGGCCGTAGGCACATACAGTCCGGCTTGCTTGCCCAGCATGTCGGCAGTGCGCGCTTCGAGCTCGCGTGCCGTGGGGTCGCCGTCCAGGCCGTCGTCCCCGAGTCTGGCGCTGCGCATGCGCTCATACATGGCGGGCGTGGGCTGCGTCACCGTGTCGCTGCGCAGGTCGATGAATTCAGCGGAGTCGTCCTCCATGGGCGGGGTTTGCGGGAGGGTGGAGGTATTGCCGAAGGTCATGGAGTCAGTATTGCAGCGATCTCCTGATTCTTAAAATGCGTATTCATCTATGCCATATACAATTTTGATATGACAACCCGAAGCATGTCTCTCAAGCACATCGAAGCCTTTCGCATCGTCATGCAGACCGGCTCGATGACCGAGGCCGCGCGCCGGCTGCATACCTCCCAGCCGCAGGTGAGCCGGCTGGTGTCCCAGCTGGAAGCCATCGTGGGCTTTGCGCTTTTCGAGCGCTTCGGCACGCGACTGCAGCCATCCATCGATGGCAAGCGCTTTTTCCAGGACGTGGAGAAAGCCTTTGCCGGTCTGCAGGGGCTGGAAGGCGCCGCGGCCAATATCCGCTCGTTCGGTGGCGACCGGCTCGCGGTGGCTGCCATGCCGCGCATCGCCGGCGGCATGCTGAGCCGGGCGGTGGCGCAGTTCAAGGGCGACTATCCGGAGGCGCTGATCACCATCCATTCAGGCGCGGCGGCCACGATCAATACCTGGGTGAGTTCCGGTCTGTGCGAGCTGGGTCTGGCCATCCTCTACGGCGAGGATCCGCCCGGCATGGACGTTGCCACCTTGCTGAACATGGATTGCGCCTGCGTGCTGCCCAGGAACCACCGACTGGCCGGAAAAAAGCAGATCCAGGTCGCGGATCTGGACGGGGAGCCCTTTGTGTCCTTCCCCGTGGGCAGCAGCCCGCGCGAGCGCATCGACCGCATGCTGCAGGCCCAAGGCGTCAAGCCGCGCACCGTGCTGGAATCGGACCTGGGGGCCTCGGTGTGCTCGCTGGTGGCGGCCGGCCTGGGCGTGAGCGTGATCAACCCGCTGGCCGCGCTGGAGGAGCAGCGCAATCTGGACCTGGTCGTGCTGCCGCTGCGGCCCGCGATTTCGGTGCGCCTGGCGATCTTGCTGCCTCCCGACGGCCCGCGTTCGCGGCTGGTGGCGGCGTTCACGGACCACGTCCAGCGAGTGATCGCTTCCGATCTGCAGCACATCGGGCCTTTCAGGCACTGATCAGCTGTCCGGCTGCAGCCCTATCTTGGGCAACAGCTCCGCGTAGAACCGGTAGT
>JAMNYN010000007.1 GCA_023622805.1 Pseudomonadota bacterium
GGCCCTCGGCTGTGCGCGTGCCCGTGCCGCCGCCCATGCGGAAGTAGCGCACCGCGGGATCCTCGGCCGGGGCCGGGGTTTCGCCCTGAAGCCAGCGGTCAAACCACTGCGCGCGCAAGGCGAGATAGTTCTCCGCCAGCGAGCCGTCCAGCCTGGCCTCGGGCCCGAAATCCACGTCCCCCGCGTAGCTCACGCTGCGCTCGCCATGGGTCCAGGGGCCCAGAATCAGGCGGGCCACGCCGCGTTCGCGCTGCGAGATGCCGATGTAGTTGTCGGTCGTGGTCTGGGCGTAAGGGTCCCACCAGCCGCACATCAGCAGGGTGGGGATGCCGTCGAACGTGTCGTAGTGGCCCGCCGCATACAGCTCGGGCTGACGCCAGTAGTCATCAAACGTGCCGTGTTCCCACTGCTCGAACAGATAGCTTTCGTACTCGGGCGCCGACCGTAGCGGCGAATGTCCGCGCTGCCATGGCATGGCGGCGAACCACGCGCCTATGTCCTCGGCCGCCAGCGCCGCGTGGACGGCGGGATCGCGCTGCACGGCGCCGCTTTCCAGCGCATTCCTGTGCGCCCAGGTGGCTTGCTTGAGTTCAAAAGCGCCGCCGTGGCGTATGCCGCCGCGAAAGGCATTGGCAAAACCGCCGCATTCGATGAACATCGCGGCCAGCCCGGGCGGGCGCTGGCTGACCAGCGCGGTTTGCGTATGGCCGGCATAAGACATGCCGTAGGTGCCGATGCGGCCGTTGCACCAGGCTTGCTGGACCACCCAGGCCAGCGTGTCAAAGCCGTCGTCCGCCTCGCCCAGGTACTTCTTGAAGCGCCCTTCGGACGCGTAGCGGCCACGGCAGTCCTGCACCACCACGGCGTAGCCGCGCCGCGCAAAGCGGGACGCAATCTCCCCGCGCTTCACGGGCTGCGACTCTTTTGCCGTACGTTCGCGTATGGTTTGCTTGTGCTTGCCATAGGGCGTGCGCTCCACCAGCACCGGAAACGGGCCGGGCCGGCCATTGCCGGCCGGCAAATAGATGTCGGTTGAAAGGCAGACGCCATCGCGCATTTCAACCTTGACGCTGCGCAGAATCTTCACGCCGTCGATGTCATCGCTCGTCATTCGGGTGGGATCCTTCAGTCGATTTTCAGGTTGCGTTCTTTGATGACCTTGGTCCAGCGGGCCGTGTCATCCTTGATGTACTGCGCCAGTTCCTGCGCGCTGCTTGGACGCGGTTCGGCGCCTTGCTCGATCAGCTTGCGTGCCACCTCCGGGTCGGCCAGCGCGCGCTGCAGGTCGGTGCTGGTCTTGGCGATGATGTTGGCCGGCGTACGCGACGGCGCGAACAGCGCATACCAGATTTCGTACTCGAAGCCTGGCAAGCCAGACTCCGCCACGGTGGGCACGTCGGGCAGGGAACGGTCGCGGCGCGCGCTGGCCACGGCCAGGGGTATCAGCTTTCCGGCCTTGATGTACGGCATGACGCTGGGCACGGCATTGATGCCCATTTGTACGTGCCCGCCCGCCAGTTCGTTCACCGAGGGGGCGCCGCCCTTGTAAGGCACGTGCACCATCTTGGTGTCGCTCATGGCCATGAAAAGTTCCATGGCCAGATGGTTGGGGCTGCCATGGCCGCTGGAGCTGAAGTTCAGCTCGCCGGGATTCTTCTTTGCCAGCGCCACCAGTTCCTTGACCGACTTGATGCCCAGCGAAGGGTGCACCACCAGAACGGGCACATTGGCCACGACGCGCCCGATGGGCGCGAAATCGCGTGTCGGGTTGAAAGGCAGCTTGGAGTTGATCAGCGGATGCGTCACGATGCTCGAGCCGGCGCCCAGCAGCAAGGTGTAGCCATCCGGCGCTGCCAGGGCGGCTGCCTGCAGTCCCGGAACGCCCGGGCGGTTGTCGATGATGACGGGCTTGCTCCAGTAGTCGGAGAGCTTGAGTGCCACCACGCGCATGGCGTTGTCGGCCGCGCCGCCCGCGGGAAAAGGCACGATGATGCGCACGGGTTTGTCGGGATAGGCCGCAAAAGCGGCTTGCGTGGAGAACGCTGCCAGGGCGGCCAGCAGGAAACGTCGGGTCTTGATCATGATCATGCTGCGTTAGAAATTGTGCTGAATGCCGGCGCCGACACTGCGGATGGTGTCGTTGGGCAGCCGTGAGTTGGGGTCTTGGCGATCGTAGAAGGCATAAACGCGGGTCCGCTTGCCGAGCGGATGGTCGTAGCCCAGCTGGAATTTCTTGAGGCTTGCGTTGCGATCGCTTTGCACATCACGCGTCATGTAGTTGGCGACGAGCTTGCTGTCGCTGCTCCCCACCTTGACCGAGGCGCCTACCAGCCGGATGTTGACCTGGCTGCGCGTGGCCGGTCCGCCCTGGTAATTGTCGCGCCCGGCGATGGCCCAGGCCTTCACGACGCCGAAGTCATAGGAACCCACCAGCATCCATTTGTCCTTGAAGGTGTTGAGGGTGGCTCCGCCCTTTCGCTTGTCCTGACCGTAGGCTACGCCAAGTCCGAGCGGGCCTTTGCCTTCGCCGTAACTCAGGGAGATATCGGTCTGCTTGATGTCGCTCTCGGAGCGTACCGGCCCGGCGGGGACTTCGGCCACGCCTTCACCGTTCATGTAGTAGCGCGCGCGAAAGACCACATCGCCAAACTTGGGGCTGATGTAGCCGATCGCATTGGACTCGCGATTGCGCGAGTTCAGCACCGAGGTACCGATCGCCGTGGCCCCGGCATCGTGGATCACGAACTCGGTGTGGCGCGTGACGAGCGAATAAATGGGCGAGCCGGTCGGGTTGGCGGAGTCGAGTCGCCCGGTGGCGATCGCCCCGAATCCGCCCGTGAGGCCGACATAGGAGTTGCGAAAGGCCGGCGTGGTCAGCACACCCGTGTCGGAGGCCAGGCCCATCTCCAGGCCGAAGACGGCGTTCAGGCCCCCGCCCAGGTCTTCCGTGCCGCGAAAGCCCAGGCGCGAGGCGTTGTCTCGCACCAGGGTTTGACTGAGCGGCCCGGTCTTGGTGCTTTCCAGGCTGGTGTCCAGCCTGCCGTAAATCGTGACCGTGCTTTGCGCCAGGGCGGCCAGGGGCACAGCGGCGGCGCAGGCCATGGCGAATGAAAGGCGGGTCAATCTGATCTTCATGTTCTTGCTCCTGAATGCTTGTTTTGTTAGGTGATTCGCTGTCTCAAATTTTTGAAGCAGATCCCATCCCTGGTTTGCTTGCTGTTTCCTCGTGACGCATCATTTTGTGATTGCACGCCAATAATGATACAGCGTCTCATTGTGCGATACAAGAAAAACAAAACAGGCTTGAACGCGGCGCAAGAACCGGTCCCCGGACAGCTGCGCCAGCCAAGCGCGTCACTTTTGCGGATCCCGGCTGGGGGGAGGGCGCCAGTAGAATGGCCTGCTGATTCACACTACCGCCGGAGATAAATGGACTACACCGTCGCCTCAGTCGATGAGGCTCTTAGCTTGCTGGTGCATGTCGCCAATTCGCCCGGGCTGGGAGTCACCGAACTTGCCAAGCGCTCGGGCAACACCAAGGCCCGGGCGTTCCGGCTGCTCAGCACGCTGGAGGACCGCGGATTTGTGCAGCGGCGGGGCGAACTTGCGACCTACCAACTGGGCTACAAGACACTGCTGATAGGACTGGCCGCGCAGGAGCAGGTCAGCCTGGTACGCCAGGCCGAGCCTTACTTGCACGCGCTGGGTGAGCGTTTCAACGAAAACGTGCAGGTGCGGGTGCGCGACGGCCTGGAGTCGGTGTGTGTGGCGCGTTGGGAGTCCACCCACGATGTGCGCATTCATGGCGGGGTTGGCAGGACCCGGCCGCTGCATGCCGGCGCCTCGGGGAAGATCCTGCTGGCCTTTGCCGACGAGGCCTTGAGCCAGGCCTATCTGGGGTCGGAGCTGCACCGCTTCACCGCCAGCACGATCACACAGCGCAGCAAACTCACGCAGGAACTGAGCCATGTGCGGCAAAAAGGCTATGCCACGTCGATCGGCGAAATCGCCATGGATGTCATTTCATTGGCGGCTCCGGTGCGTGATGCCAGCGGCCAGGTGATTGCGGCGCTGGGCATTTCTGTACCCTCCAGCCGCCTGACGCCGGATGGCCTGGAACGTTTCATTCCACCGGTGTGCCAGGCGGCGCAGGCGCTTTCGGCCGAGCTTGGCTACCGCCACGAGCGCTGACGGCGTGCCTGCGCCGCAAGTCGGCCATGGCGCTCTATTTTCCCTGGCTGCACAAGCACGGGCTCAACATCGGTGTTTTCCTGTTGATGATTGCCGTCATGGTGCCTATCGCCAGCGGCCAGATTGCGGCGATGGACCTGCTCCGGGAAGCTGTCGGTGTGCTCCGACGTCGGCGCCGCGATCCTGGGCTACAAGGAGGGCGATGCCATCTACTGGCGGATTCCGCACCGGACCCCGCCGTATCTGGATCGAGAAAGTGCTGTACCAGCCAGAAGCCGCGGGCGATTTCCACCTGCAGGTTCGCCATGTCGCAGATCGTGCATGAGCGCTCGGGCGGATTGTCCAGGTGCGTTCGCCCGAGGCACATGTAGAGCGGTCATGTGGTGCGCGGACGGTCAATGCCCATGTGCAAGCACGCCGCATCTTCAACCAGAACGACCTGATCGTCGACGCGGCGCTGGCTGGCAACGGCTGCACACGGTGGCTGAATGACCGGGCAGCACTCGCGTGCCAGACGGAGCCTCTGCGTCAGTCCTCAAGCCGCAATTCAGGCTGCCTTGGCGATGGCGATGCGAGCCGGTGCCCGGAATGCCTTGAGCAGACTTTCCTTGTTCTGGTGGTACTCATGAAGCGCTTTCAGCTTGACAGGGCCGAAGCCGCGGACTTCGCCGGCGAGGTTGGCTAGCGCCACGGCCCCCGGGTGGTTGCGCGCCTTGAGTTCGCTCAACAAGCCATCGACCATCGCGAAATAATCCTCGACCAGCGCACGCTCGGCGACGCGTTCGGGATTCCGGCTGAACGGGTCGAACAAGCCGCCGCGCAATCCCTTGAATGCAGCGAGCACCGAGAAGGCCTGGAAGATCCATGGACCGAACTTGATCTTCTTCGGCCGGCCGGTCGTTGGATCGATGCGCGAGATCATCGGAGGTGCAAGCCAGACAGACATCTTCCCGACGCCGTCGAACTGCTTGCGCACGCTGGCCTTGAAGTCCTCGGACGCATAGAGGCGGGCGACCTCGTACTCATCTTTGTAGGCCATCAGCCGGAAGGCGTTGACAGCGACAGCGCGCGCCAGATCCTGGGAGCCGGGCATGACGGTCCGCTCGGCGTTGCGTACCCTATTGACCAGTTGGCGGTAACGCGCAGCGTAGGCTTCGTTCTGATAGCTCGTCAGTTCTTTGGCGTAGGCGTTCACCAGTTCGTCCACGCTTTGGGGCGCACGCGGCGCATGTCCCGCAGTGGCTGCTATCAGCTCACCCACCACTTTCGGATACTGCGCCGCGAGACGACCCCAGGTAAAGGCGCGACGATTCACTGCCGGCGCGACCCCGCTGTCGATGGCAATTTCCAGTGCGCCGATGGACAAGGGAAGCAAGCCTTTTTGCCAAGCGAATCCGAGCATCAGTACGTGCGCGGCGGTGGAGTCGCCAAACAGCGCTGTGGTCAGCGCATTGGCGTTCACCGTGTGACAGGCGTCCGGTACGCAGCGTCCTTCGACGCGCTGCGCGATGGCCTCGGCAGGGAGTGCCGCATCCCGATTGCGCACCACGGCGGAGGTCGGTATCAGGTCGGCATTGACAACCGCTGCCGAACGCAGGGGCGAAAGGCGCGAGACGACGTCATCGGATGCCGAGAAGACAAGGTCGGCGCCAATCAAGAGGTCTGTTGAACCCGGGCCGATCCGCGAGGCCTGAATACCGGCCGCATCGTCGCTGATGCGTACCTGACTCAGCACCGCGCCGTTCTTCTGGGCGAGTCCGGTGAAATCGAGCACGTTGGACACCTTGCGATCGACCAGCGCCGCCGCACCCAACAAGGCGCCCACCGTCAGAACGCCAGATCCGCCGATTCCCGCAAACAAGACATTGAAGCTCTCGGCGCGCATGGGCGCCGGCACCATGGACCGAAGCGACGCGACCAGTTCCTTTTCGCGCTCGGCAGAGAAAGCGCCAGGCCTGGCGGGCTTGGCGCCTTCGATCTCCACGAAGCTGGGGCAGAAGCCCTTGAGGCAGGACATGTCGGTATTGCAACTCGACTGGTTGATCGTCCGCTTGCGGCCAAACGGCGTCTCCAGGGGCTCGATGGAGATGCAGTTGGACTGCACCGAGCAATCGCCACAGCCTTCACAGACGCGCGAGTTGATCAGCGCTCGCTTGGGGGCAGCCAAGGATTTGTCCTTCTTGCGGCGGCGGCGCTTCTCTGCGGCGCAGGTCTGGTCGTAGACGATGGCTGTCACGCCTTTCACGTCGCGCAATCGACGTTGAACCAGGTCCATCTCGTCGCGATGGTGCACGGTCACGCCGGGTGCGAGGTCGGTGCTGGCAGTCCAGCGTTCGGGTGCGTCCGACACCAAGGCGATGGTCGTGATACCTTCTGCATGGATTTGCCGGGTGATGCGCGCGGGGTCGTTCAAGCCCTCGGCAGGTTGACCGCCTGTCATGGCCACGGCGTCGTTGTAGAGGATTTTGTAGGTGATGTTGGTTTTCAATGCAATGGCAGCGCGAATTGCCAGCACCCCTGAGTGCTGATAGGTACCGTCGCCCAGATTCTGGAAGATGTGCCTGGTCTCTGAGAACGGCGCCGCCCCTGCCCACTGCACCCCTTCGCCGCCCATCTGGCAGAAGGTCTCGGTCTTGAGCTCCGGGAGCATCAGCGCCATGACATGGCAGCCGATGCCGCCGCCACTGATCGAGCCGTCCGGGGTCTTGGTGGATGTGTTGTGGGGGCAACCCGAGCAAAAATAAGGCGTGCGTGCCGGCACAGCCATCGCGTCGACGGGGCTTTGGCGCGACTCCATGCGCGCAAGGCGCTGCGCAAGATCGCCGACATCGCCCAGGCGGGCGACCAGTGCACGCGCCACCATGAGGGGGGTGAACTCCGAGGTTTCAGGCAGCAACTGGCGACCTTGCAGGTCCTGCTTGCCCGTGACTGCAGGGCGCGCGTTCGATGGGGCGTGGTACAGCGCTTCCTTGATCTGCACCTCGACGGTGCCGCGCTTTTCCTCGATCACCAGCAATTCCGGATGACCTGTGGCGAACTCGACGATGCCACTCGTCTCCAGCGGCCAACTCATGACCACCTTGTAGATGGACACGCCCCAGGCTGCAAGGTCAGCGTTCGTGAGGCCGAGGTCGGAACAGGCCTGCATGAGGTCCTGGTGCGCCTTGCCAACGCTCACTACGCCGAGCCTGCGTTCGCGGGCAGCGACGATGGTCTTGTCGAGCTGATTGGCGCGCGCCCAGCGTCGCGCCGCCGGCAAGCGCTCGTCGATCAGCCGACGTTCGAGCTCAAACCGCTGGCCGGGCCACTTGATCGACGGATCCCAGTTCAACATGGAGGCGATGCCCTCGTCGTCTGGCGTGGCGAATGGCTGAGGCAGTGCCAGTTGTACGACGCCGGCCGCCTCCACCACTTCGGCGATCGTCTTCATGCCGACCCATAAGCCAGAGTATCGAGACAGCGCAATGCCGGCCAGACCCAGCTCCAGCACTTCGCTCACGCTCGCCGGCTGCAGCACCGGCATCGACACGGCCTGGAACAATCCGTCAGTCTGGTGTGGATACATCGAAGACTGCGCCGCATGGTCGTCACCCGACACGGCGAGGACGCCACCGAGCCGCGAAGTCCCCATGACGTTGGCACTGCGGAACACATCGCCGGTTCGATCGACGCCAGGACCCTTGCCATACCAGATGCCGAAGACACCGTCGACCTTGCTGGGGCCGAAAGCATGGTGCATCTGGGCACCCCACAGGGCAGTCGCGGCCAAATCCTCGTTCAGGCCGGGTTGGAACACGATGTCGTGCGCCTTGAGGTGATCCGCAGCCTTCCAGAGTTGCTGGTCATAGGCGCCCAGCGGCGATCCACGATAACCCGACACCAAGCCTGCGGTGTTCAGACCCTGGCGGCGGTCCAGCCGACGCTGCACCATGGGCAGGCGCACCAGCGCCTGGATGCCGGACAGGAATACTGGCCCTTCTTCCGCGCCGTAAATGTCCTGCTTCACAAAAAGTTGTTCGTTTGCGCCCAATTTGGCCTCCTGGTAGAAGCACTCAGAGTATTGAAAATTCTCTGGAGGAGGGCACCAAAATATCCATTTATTGGGCGTATTCTTATGTCTTTCAACTAGTGAATTAGTGAATTTATGGATGAAACGACTCATTCACTGGATCGGACTGATCGAAAGATCCTCAAGGCCTTGGTGGCAGATGGCCGCATCAGCTGGCGTGACCTCGCCCAGCAGGTCGGGCTGTCGACCACGCCGGTGCAAAGACGTGTCAAGGCGCTCGAGGAGCAAGGGCTGATCAGAGGCTATACAGCCAACCTCGACGAAGCGCGGCTCGCCGGCGGCCTTAGCGTGTTCGTACAGATCAGTCTTGACAAGCAAGACGCTGAAGCGCTGGTGAAGTTCGAGGAGCAAATCAAATTGTCGCCGCAGGTCATGAGTTGCTTCCTGATGACCGGCGACTTCGATTACCTCTTGCGTGTGGTGACGCCGAGCGTGGAGGCATTCGAGGTGTTCTTGACCAACAAACTGGCACGCATTCCCGGCGTTGCGCACCTTAAGTCGAGCTTTGCTCTGAAGGCGATCATGGTCCGTCAGGCGCCACTCATCTAGGGCGTGTGGACACAATCCGCGCCATCGGCAGCGGTGCTCAAGGTGCGAGAACTGTTCCGGGGTGATTCCCGGCCCTGATTCTTCGTCAATCGCAGAGACGGAAAACGCTCAGTTGCCGGCCGCAGCTTGCGCCTGCTGGAGAATCAGGTGGGCCAAGGCTTCGGCACTGGCGGTAAGTTCATGGTCATCGATGGCGGAAAAGCCGATCAGCACTGCTTCGCCAAGACGCGCCGATTGCGAGTAGTCCGACAGGCAGTGCAGTAGGATGTTCACTTCCAGTGCCTGTTGCCGCAAATCGTGCTCCCTCATCCCTTCCGGGAGCCAGAGCAGAAAATGAAACCCGGCGTTGGCTCCGGTGATGCGGATGTGTTCGCCCAGCACGCGCCTGAAGATGGCGATGACCAAATCCCGGCGGCGCTTATAGATAACGCGCACCTTGCGCAGATGGGCGGCAAAGAAGCCTTGCTTGATGAAGCTTCCCAGGGCCACTTGGTCCAGCACACTGTTGGCGCGCCCTGTCAGGGCGCGAGTACGCAGGATGGCGGGCAGCAGTTTTTGAGGGACCACCATGTAGCCGATCCGAAACGACGGAAAAAGCGTTTTGTTAAAGCTGCCGCAATGAATGACCCGGTCTTTCTCGTCTATGCTTTTGAGCGCAAGCAGAGGCGCGCCTTCGTAGTTGATTTCGCTGTCGTAGTCGTCTTCGAAAATCCATGCATCGTGCTCTAGCGCCCATCTAAGAAGTTCCGTGCGCCTCTGTGTGGACATGGTCACGCCCGTGGGTGACTGGTGCGCCGGCGTTACATAGGCCAGTGCGGCCTCCAGGGTGGGCGCCCGGCTGATGTTGATCCCCTGCGTGTCTACCGGGACCGGAACAGGGCGAGCACCGACGGCGGAAAACATGGCGTATGCCCCGTAGTAGCCCGGATCCTCGATCAACACTTGCGCGTTGGCCGCAAGAGTGCGGGCGACAAGATCCACCGCATGCCGAATCCCTGTGACCACAACCACGCAGTCCGGGTCGCATCGCAGCCCCCGGGCGCTGCCAAGGTAGGCCGCAATCTGCTGACGTAGCGGTAAATAGCCCGCTGGATCGTCGTCAAGCAAGGTGTTGACATCGACGCGGCGCAGGCAGTCCGACATGATCTGCCGCCACGTATTTTTCGGGAATAAGGCTGGGTCCGCGATTCGGCCGACAAAGGCGCGATTGGACGCGATTTCGTGGAGCGGTCCGGTGCGTGCCGTGCGCGGCATGGCATGGGCGCTGATGGCGTGTGGCAATCCGGATTCCAGGCCTTGTGGTTTCGTAGAGCAGAACGCATCCGGACAGACCCCTGAGATCAGCGTACCGATCCCCACGGTGGTCGTGACATAGCCTTCGTTCGCCAGGCGCTGGTAGGCGATCTCCACGATACCTCGCGACACGTGCCACGACTCGGCCAAGTTGCGCGAAGACGGTAGCCGCGTGTGGGGCCTCAAACTTTGATCGAGGATGCGGCCGCGAATGGCCCTGTAGATCCATTCTTGCTTGGATTCGTCGGGGCCGCGCTCTACCAGTGGCAGGTCGATTGCAGCAGCTTTGGAAAGAGACATCGAGGTAGGAAATCTCAGTTAGAGGCGGTCGGTTGTGATGGCGGCCGCCAGTGGCACAAACAAAAAAGCGGTGACTGGCCCTTCCAAGGTGGGCGCCTGAATTCTAAAGTCACGCTGTCTTTGGACACTATAGACCTGAAGAATTTTTCCATCTTTTTATTGATAAAGAGGAGCGCTATGACTCTGAGAAAACCTAGAAATATTCTGAACACGCTGGTTTTTGGTGCAATTTATGTGCTCTTAATGGTCGCTGAGGCGAACGCCCAGGGGTTGGGTGGTCGCGGTCCTATGCGAATAATTGTCCCATTCGCTGCAGGGGGCGGTAGTGATGTCATTGCGCGAAATTTGGCGGAAAAGTTCACGCAAAAAATGGGGATTGTCGTACTTGTGGAAAACCGCCCTGGTGCCGGAGGGGCGATTGCCGTCAAGTACGCCAAGACACAGGCCGGAGACGGCATGACGCTGCTGCTGGGCACAACCAGCGAGATGGTTGCACTGCCCCTCGTCAATAAGACGGCCGATTATCTGACTTCACGCGATTTCAAGGCAGTCGGGAAAGTTGGAGTTTTTGCGGAGGTCGCGGCCACTTCTCGCAAAGACATCGCTACGTTCCAGGACTGGATCAAGAAAGCGAAGACCGATGAGCGAGCGGGTGCCTACGGGGTCCCGACCAGTGGTGGTGTCGCGCATATTATCGGGGCCAATTTGAGCTCGAAGTTGGGCGGGACGCTCGCCGCTGTTCCCTATCGGGGAAGCGGCCCTCTCATGAATGACATGCTCGGCGGGACTGTGCCCACGGCCATCACGACAGAACCATCCGTTCGTCCATATACCGGGACCGGTAAGTTTCGCGTTCTGGCTGTGAACGGACCTGCACGCTTGCCCAATTTTCCAGATACTCCCACTTTTGGAGAGCTGGGATATGCTGGATTTGATGTTTTGGAGTGGATAGGTTTATTTGTTCCGGCGTCAACCCCGGTCGCGACATTGAAGGATTTGAGCAAAATGCTTGAATCAGCCCTTGCCCAGCCAGATATGGCGGGGCGTCTGGAAAAATTAACCACTCGCACGGAATTTATTCCTCACGATAAATTTGAGATAGAGGTCAATAAAACTGAGTCATATTTGGCCGGCATGGTGAAAGAAGCAAATATCATTGTTGATTGATCGATGTCTCATGAGAATGAGGTCAGGAATAAAACTGCACTTGCCAGTAATTCATTTTTATTAACGGGAGCTACTGAGATGAAACCTATCGACAATATCCACTCTGACATCGGCCGGGACAAGGGTCGTATCGCAACGAACGGAGCGGCTTCTTTTGTGCGCCCGACATCCATGCAGCTGCCGGGCGTTTTTACGGCCGTCTGGACTGCAGAGCCTGGTGTGTATCACCATCCGGGACAGCCCACCGGTGAAATTTTCTTGGTGGTGGAAGGTACCGCGTCGATCACGCTGGGGGATCTCGGTTCGCATGAGGTTGGACCCGGGACGATCGTCACCATGCCGATGCATGTTCCATGCAGCTTGACGATACACAGCAGTTTCCGAAAGTTTGCCTTGGTTCCGCAGGGGGAGCCCCTGGCGCCCAGCCGAGTCGGTGGCGAAACCGGTGCAGTCTCCTGACGCCATATCCGGACGTCCCTGTCGTGAGCAGATTCGGGAGCCGGTGAGCCGCTCCTGCTTGCCTGGGTAGGGCTGTGCGCTACCTAGGGAGTGGCTGGCGACACTGCTGAGGCGGTCACCCGGACTGACGCTGGTCATGTCACCAAATTATCAAAGGGATCTTCCTTCAGAAGACCATGCATTCAACGCCAGAGTTTCAAAAAATGAGCAATCCAGTAGCACAGCGCCTGACCCCCGGACTGATCGGAATGAGCCCGCGAACCAATGCGGTCTACTATCAAATGATGCATGAAGAGGGGGACCGGTTGCTCGGTGTGCCTGTCTCTTTCCGTTCTGTTTTGGTGTCTCCGAACTTCAATGCGGTGATCAGCTCCTTGGGCAATGCTGACACGCATGCGCTTGAACAGCTTTTGCTGACTTCGGCGCGGGAGGTCGTGGCTGCGGGGGCGGATTTCATCGTCGTCACCTCCAACACCGGCAGTACCCTTGCAGACACTCTTGCGCAGATGTGCGATGTGCCGGTGCTGCATATCGTCGATCCGGTGATCCAGGCCGCGAAGGCGGGTGGCTACCGCAAGGTGGGCCTGCTGAGCACCATGCACACGGCTCGCTCGGGCATGTACGCCACGGGCGGACGGGCGAGCGGCATCGAATTCATCGACCTGCCCGAAGAACTCGGCGATTTGCTCAACCAATTGATCGTGACCGACATCGCTTTGGGCCGCCCCACCGCTGACGCACGCAAGCAGATCTGCCGCCTGATCGAGCACTTCAAGGATGCCGGTGCAGACGCCGTTGCGCTCGCCTGTACCGACCTCACGCTGCTTGAACTCCAAGCCGGTGAAACGGCTGTGCCCGTGCTGGACAGCACACTGCTCCACGCCAAGGCTGCGGCGACCCATGCCGTGCCGGGCTGCGACCCACTGCAGGCCGGTGTCTCAAGCGCATGCTGATCCTGGGCTGGGACAGCATCGGCCTGGAAATGGGCGGCATCTGCAGCAGGCTGCCCCGCTCCAGCAGACAAATCCCAGCCCCATGCCCGGGTGCACTCCAACACCGCGGGGCTAACTGCGCCCAGATGACGGTGGCGGCGTGATGGCTTGTAAAGCACCTCGGCCACTTGCTCAACTGCACTCCAGGCACCCTTTAGATGTTCCTGCCGGGCCTTCGTGGGTGACCGCATTCCTTGTTTCTCTTTCAACATCATGAAATCCATTGTCTATTTCCCTGGTCCCGCTGCCCTCCCTCTCTCCAAAGCCATCCGCGTGGGCGATCATGTCTATCTCTCTGGCCAGATTCCCATGCGCGACGGCAAGCCGCTACTAGGCAGCATCGAGGAGCAAACGCATGCGGTACTGATTGCCATCTCTGAAACGTTGCAGCGAGCTGACAGCAACATCGGGCAAGTGATCAAGATAACGGTTTGGCTCGCCGACTTGAACAACTTTGAACACTTCAACCAAGTCTATCGAGAGTATTTCAAAGAAGGCGCTTACCCTGTGCGCAGCACTGTTGAAGCCAAGCTTGCGTTTGGCGTGGCCGTAGAAATTGAGGCGCAGGCGTATTCGCCTATTGAGTGAGGCCGAGGTGTGAACTGCCCCCCAGAAGTTGGAAAAACCATCAAGGATGGATGAGCCAACCTCGCTTGATGCTTCGGCCTGAAATTGACATCGTTGGTATCGATGGAGACGGTCAGCGAGCTGCGCATGGGCCATGCGTTGAGAAAATTTTCCGCGCCAAGTCTGACACATTGTCCAGCCACTGCAGAAATGACAGAGCGCCGTGAGCTTGCCCGCCTGAGAGCCCGTATTCGACGAGCGCGCAGTGCGGCCTTACCGGTATCAAGGGCGTCAGAGCGGCGAGAATGGATCGCATGCAAATCACCTCTCATTTCCCTGCACCGGCTCGCCGCTGGCTGGTTCCCAGTGTGCTGGCCATCGTCGCCGTTGCGGGTTGCACCTCCGCACCATCGGTAGCCACCAAGGCACAGGCGCCATCGGTGGCCGGCGCGAGCCCGGCCCCCGCCGACGAAGTCGAGCACAACCAGAAGTTTGCGCGCTGGGTGGCCGAGTTCCGCACCAGCGCCCGCGCAGCCGGCATCGACGAGGCAACGCTCCAATCGGCCTTCGATGACGTCCGCTTCGTTCCGCGCGTCGTCGTGTCTGATCGGGCGCAGCCCGAGTTCACCCGCACGGTGTGGGCCTACCTCGACAGCGCGGTGTCGGCGCAGCGGGTCGCGCGCGGCCAGGACAAGTTGCGGCAACTGCGCCCCGGAGTCGACGCCATCACCGCGCCTTACGGCGTGCCGACCGAAGTCATCGTCGCGATCTGGGGCATGGAGAGCAATTACGGCAGCAATGTCGGTGACATCCCGACCATCGATGCCCTGGCGACGCTGGGCTTCGAAGGCCGGCGTGAAACGTGGGCGCGCGGCCAGTTGCTCGCCGCCTTGAAAATCCTGCAGAACCGCGACATTCCCCGCGCGCAGATGATTGGTTCGTGGGCCGGTGCCATGGGCCAGACGCAATTCCTGCCATCCAACTTTCTGGCCTACGCGGTCGACGCCGATGGCGATGGCCGCCGCGACATCTGGGGCAGCGTGCCCGATGTGATGGCCTCGACGGCGAACTTCCTGGCCCGCTCCGGCTGGCAAGCCGGCCAGCCCTGGGGGCTGGAGGTCCGCTTGCCGCCGGGATTCGATTACGCGCGGGCCGATGATGTGCGCCAGCCCGCAAGCCAATGGGCGAGCGAAGGCGTGCAGTCCATGGACGGCGCACCGCTGCCCGCGCTCGAAGGCGCCGCGATTTTGCTGCCCGCGGGCGCACGCGGGCCGGCCTTTCTGGTCGGGCAGAACTTCCGCACCATCCTGCGCTACAACAACTCGACCAGCTATGCGCTGGCCGTCGGCTTGCTGGCGCAGAAGCTGGCGGGCGGTCCCGGCGTGCAGACGCCCTGGCCGCGCGATCTGCAGGCACTGAGCAGCAGCCAGGTGCGGGCCTTGCAGACGGCGCTGAACGCCCGTGGCTTCGACACGGGTACACCCGACGGCACCATGGGCCCGGCCACGCGGCGCGGCGTGCGCCAATACCAGCTGAGCGTGGGCCTGCCGGCCGATGGCTATCCGACGCTGGATCTGCTGCAGCGCCTGCAGTGACGCGCAGGCCTCGGCGGTGACAGAGCCTGGTGTCACGCCATCTGCCTGAGCCATTCAAGCAATGAGGCCTGCGGGCTGTTGTCGCTCAAGGGATTCGGCGAGAACAGGCAGTAGCGCGAACCATCTTCGACAAAGCCCAGCGGCGCAGCCAGCAAGCCGCTGTCGATATCGTCGCGCACCAGGTGCCAGGGACCGACGGCCACCCCAAGCCCGGCGATGGCCGCCTGCAAGCTGAAGTAGAAGTGCTCAAAGCTTTGTCCCGCTCCTGAGGCCAGGGTCTGGCCGGTAGTCGCTGCCCAGTCCGGCCATGCGCCTGGCCGCGTACGCGTGTGCAGCAAAGGCGCGTCGGGCCTGAGCATTTTTCGCCGCCCCTTGGCGGCACTCCAAGCCGCCACCTTGCCGGGGCTGCAGACCGGCCCGACGCTTTCCGCAAACAGCGGCTCCATGTGATAGCTCGCCGGCCAGGGGAAGTCATCCCGGCGTATGGCCAGGTCGATGCCGCTGGCAAACGAGAACGGGCCACCACCGGCAACGAGATGGACCTCGATGTCGGGATGGCGCGCTTGAAAGTCCGGCCAACGAGGAATGAGCCAGCGCATCAGCAGCGTGGGCTCGCAGGACAGCACCCAGCGTTTTTCCTGGCGCGCGCTGTGGCGCAGCTCGCCGACAGCTTGCCGCATCAGATGGAAGCCACTGTTGACTGCTTGCGCGAGGGTACGCCCAGCGCCAGTCAGATAGACCCGTCGGCTGCGCCGCTCAAACAAGGCAATGCCCAGGTCATCTTCAATCAGGCGCACGGCACGGCTGACGGCGCCATGCGTCAGGTGCAGCTCGTCGGCAGCACGGCTGAAATTCTCGAGACGTGCCGCGGCTTCAAAACAGCGCAGTGCGAGCAGCGACGGCAGGCGCGAACCGTGTGAATCTGGCTCACCAATCTTGTCAGAAAACATCGTTATCCATTCGGGGCTGAGGCCAATAGTATTGCGTCCATTCCCATTTTGAGGCCTTGTTTCCCATGACTGAATTGTTAGCTGTAATCACTATCACCCTGCTGGCGGTGGTGAGTCCAGGGCCTGATTTCGCGATGGTGACCCGTAATAGCCTGCTGCGCTCCCGGCGCTCCGGTGTGCTGACGGCCTTGGGCATAGGCTTGGGCGTACTGGTCCATGTCACCTACACCTTGGTCGGGGTCGGCCTGCTGATCCAGCAGTCGCTGTGGTTGTTCAACGCCATCAAGCTGCTTGGCGCCGCCTATCTGATCTACCTTGGCTGGAAGATGCTCAGGGCCCAGCCGGTTGGCGAGCCGGTCGATACCAGCGGCGCAGCGCTGTCAGACCTTGCAGCGCTGCGCATAGGATTTCTGACCAATGCATTGAATCCCAAGACCACGGTGTTCATCGTGAGCCTTTTCATGCAGGTGGTGCGGACAGACACGCCGCTGGTCGTACAGATCGGCTACGGGCTTTTTGTTTCCGCGGCGCACATGGCCTGGTTTGCGCTGGTCGCACTCTGCTTCTCGACGGGCGCTGTACGCGAGCGTTTGCTGGCTGCGCGGCACTGGATTGACCGCGCCTTCGGCGGACTCCTGGTGGTGTTTGGGGTCATGCTGGGAGTTGCCAGTGGATCGAACGGGCCCACGCAGCCTTGACCGTGCATCCGACGCCGTGTCTAGCGCTTGAGAGGCGAGGGCGGCAGAATCCAGCCCGGATTCTGCTGGATGAGGCTCTGGCTGACGGCCTGCACTTCCTGCATCGCGGTCATGGCGATGGCCGTGGGACTGCCCAGGCGGCGCGTCACGATGCCGACCGAGCGCAAAGGGCCGTCCGAGATCTCGGAAGTCTGTAGCTCGTTGATGCTGGGGATGGTCTTGCTGCCCAGGTAGGGCAGCACGGCCACGCCTATCTCTTTCTTGACCAGCGCGACGACGGTCGCCATCTGCTCCACCTGCATCTTGGGCCGGTACTCAATGCCGCGATTCAAATAGGCGGCACTCATGTAACGCATGGCCGTGCTGGCATCGGTCAGCGTGATCAGCGGCAGGTGCATCAGCTGTTCCAGCCGGATGCGCTGAGGCACTTGCGCACGCCATTTGCCGTGGCTCAGCACCACGAACCGGTCGCGCAGCAGTTCCTGGTACTGCAGGTCCGGATGCGATGGCGCGACCGATGCAAGCGCAAAGTCCACTTCATGGTTCAGCAGGCGCTGTATGCACATGCTGTTGGCGCAGTCATGCAGCGTGATCCGCGGGGCGTTGATGGCCTGCTCCAGTGCCGCGCACACTTCCGGCAACACCACCTGGGCCAGGGACGGCCAGGCCGCAATCGACAGTTGCACCGCAGCCTGCTCGGCCGACGACTGCATGCGCTGCAGGCCGGCTTCGTACTCGCCGACGATGGTGCGCGCAATCGTCGCCAGGTTGGCGCCACCGGCAGTGAGTTGCACGCTGCGCGTGGTGCGCTCGAACAGCGTCAGGCCCAAGCTGGCCTCCAGGTCGCGAATCACTTTGCTCAGCGACGGCTGCGTCATGAACAGTTGTTCGGCCGTCTTGCTGAAGTTGAGCGACTCGCTCAGCGCCAGGAACATGCGCAGCTGCTTGGGGGAGATATTCATTCTTTTTAAATATAAATCAATAGATAGAAAGAATTTCAGAAATATATGTGATGCATCTAGCATCCATCTGTCTCAGACGCATACCGCATCCAGAACCCGCGTGCAAACCGCACGCAAGCAGCAGGAGAAGGCAAGTGGCCCGTATACCTTACGCAGATTGCAATGACGAGGCCGCGCGCCCTTTGGCCGAGCGCATCGTCGCCGAGCGCGGCGAAATCCTGCATCTGTACCAGATGCTGATGCACAGCACGCCCCTGGCCGAAGGCTGGCTCAACTACCTGACGGCCGTGCGCCAGAAAACCTCTCTTTCCGGCGCTCTGCGCGAGCTCATCATCATGCGCGTGGCCTTGCTGAACAACGCGCCCTATGAAGCCGATCAGCATGCGCCCATCGCGCTGCAGGAAGGCGTTTCACAGGCCAAGCTCGACGCCCTGAATGAATGGCGCAGCTGCGCGCTGTTTGATGCGCAAGAGCAGGCCGTGCTGGCCTACACCGACGCCATGACGCGCCAGATACAAGTGCCCGACGACGTGTTTGCTGCCGTCAAAGCACTTCATGCACCCGCGCAAATGGTGGAAATCACCGCCACCATCGCCGCCTACAACATGGTTTCACGCTTCCTGGAAGCGTTGCAGATTCACTCCCACGACGCGCGTTGACGGGGGCACGCCCAAAGAGGCGTCGCTGCGATCGGGTTTCAAAACTACCAACGAGGAGACAACACCATGTTGACATCCTCCCCCACCTTGGCCTTCGGCCACCGCTTGCGCGGGAAGGAGGGGGATTCCTGCTGCGCTACGCATGAGTTGCCTCTTGCATAGTCGCTTCGGCGGGTTCCTGCTTCATCGAGGCGGGTTGCGCCGCAGTCTTGCGACTGCGGCCAGAGCCGTCCTCTCCACAAGCTAACAAGCGCTGTCCACGCTCTAGAACATTGATAGCACCCACTACATCGGCATGGGCCGTGTGGCCGCAGGCGACGCACAGGAATTGCTGCTGCGTGCGCCGGTTTTCCGGCGCCACATGGCTGCAGCAGGGGCAGGTCTGGCTGGTGTGGTGCGCGGGCACCGCCAGCAGCAGGCCGCCGCTCCAATCCATCTTGTACGCCAACTGCCGCCTGAACTCGGCCCAGCCCTGATCGAGAATGCAGCGGTTCAAGCCGGCCTTTTGCCTGACCCGTTTGCCGGGCTGCTCGCTGCTGCCCTTCGCCGACCTGGACATGTTTTTCACCTGCAAATCCTCAATACAGACGAGTGCGTGGTTTTGGCAGATCGTCGTGGAAGTCTTGTGCAGGAAGTCTTTGCGGGCGTTGGCAATGGCTCTGTGAATCTTTTGGACTTTGGTCTTGGCCTTTTTCCAGTTGTTGCTGAATTTGACCTTGCGGGCCATGCGCCGCTGGTAACGCGCAAGGCGCAGCTGGTGCTTCTTGAAACTGTTCAGGGGCGCAATGAAACTGCCGTCGCTCAGGGTGGCGAAACGCGCAATGCCGACATCGATGCCGATGGCCGTAGTGGATACTGGCACCGGTTGGGGCACCTCCCGTTCAGTCTGAATACTGGCGTACCACTTGCCCCCGGACTCGCTGAGGGTGATGTTCCTTGCCACGCCAGCGATGTCCCGGCTGTTGCGATAGCGCATCCAGCCGAGCTTGGGCAGTTTGATGCGGCTGTTGACCTGGTCAATCTCGAATTGCTTGGGGTCGGGATAACGGAAGCTTTCGCCACACCCTTTGCGCTTGAAACGCGGAAAATCTGCGCGCTTGGCAAAGAAATTTTTGTAGGCCCGTTCCAGGTCCTTGAGTGCATGCTGCAAGGGGTGGCACGGAGCCTCCTTGAGCCAGGGCGTCTCGCTGCTATGGCGCCAGTCGGTCAGGTGCTTGGCCATGGCCACGTAGCCGATGAATTTTCCGCCGACTTCGAAGTTCGCTTTCTGCAAGGCCAGCGCCTGGTTGTAGACGAAGCGGCAAGCCCCGGCGAAGCGGCGCATGTCGCGCTGCTGCGCCCCGTTGGGCACCAGTTGGAATTTGAAGGCCTGCAGGTGCTGCATACTGGGATTTTATCCAGCTCATGCGAATGACTCCATGGGAAACCCCAGCTCCAGGCCGGCTTTGCCGTCCGCGCTCTTGACCCCGCCCTTAACGGCAGGGTTTGCCGCGCACTTGATCAAGTCTTTTCAAGACTATGTGAAGTTCGCCAAGAATCCAGACAACCGGGCAACGTTTGGCTCCGCCAGCAACGGCTCGCCCCAGCATCTGGGCGCGGAGCTTTTCAAGAAAACGGCCAAGGTGGACCTGTCCCACGTGCCCTACAAGGGTGCCGGCCCGGCACTCATCGATCTGATGGGCGGGCAGATCACCAGCATGTTCGATATTTTGGGCAGCTCGATTTCGCACATCAAGTCGGGCAAACTCCGGCCGCTGGCCGTGACCACCAAGGAGCGCTCCCCGTTGCTGCCGAACGTGCCTTCGATTGCCGAGATGGGTTTTCCCAACTTCGAGTACTACGCATGGCACGGCATATCCACTGCGGCCGGCACGCCCAAGCCCGTCATCGCCAGGCTGAACACCGAACTGCGCGGCATTTTCAACGACCCCGCCTTCAAGGCGAAGTGGCTGGAAATCGGCTCGGAGCCGGTCGCCGGCACGCCTGAGGAGTTTGCCGCCTTCATTCAATCGGAGGCGCGAAAAATGGGGCCGCTGATCAAGGCGCTGGACGTTCACCTGGACTGAAGCGCGACTGGACGCACAAAGGGTGCCGCCGGCCACCCTTTGTTGCTTGCTGCCGATAGATCGATCTCTATTGGTCCAGAGCGATGCGGTAGACGCTGTAACTGCCGTCGCCGCCGTGGATGCCGTTGTCGTCGGCCCGGTCCAGGCTGATGTTGCTCAGGCCCGCGGCCTGGGCCACGGCCAGCTCGTTCGGGGCGGATTTGAACAGCACCTTGCCCTTGGTCGCCACCTTGGCGAAACGCCAGCTGCTGCTCGAGTCGTTGCCGGCGCGGGTGATGGTCTTCTTCGCCTTGACGTAGTTCAGCACCACTTCGCGGTTGGCGTCGGGCGAGGCCCAGACGATGTCGAAGGCCTGGCCCTTGCCCAGAATGAAGGGCGCGCTGCTGTTGGCGCGGTAGTTGTTGGTGGCACTGATGAACTGCTGCGCGGGGTCGATGGGCAGGCCCTTGTAGCGCAGATGTCTGATGCGCTCGCCGCCCTTGGCCGGGGCGTTGACGTGGTACCCGGCCTGGGTCACGTCGATTTCGTAGCTGATGTCGGGCGTGGTGAACATATCGAAGTTGTAGCCGGGGAAGGACCCGCCGGGCTGCAGACCCGTCTTGCTGTCATTGAGCAGCCACTGGTCCTGGATCTTGTTCGGGTCGATCTGGTTGAAGCGGTGGGCCGCGTTTTCCAGCCACAGCTTGATCTGCGCGCCCGTGACCTTGACCGCATGGATGGTGTTGTTGTCGTACGGGTAGAGGTCGGCCGCCGCCGCCACGGTCATGCTGCCCTGGGCCACGTCGGTGAAGTCGGTGCTGCCGGAGAAGCCCGCCTTGAAGGGAGCGGTCACGGACAGCACCGGCAGGCTGGCGTACTGCGGC
>JAMNYN010000755.1 GCA_023622805.1 Pseudomonadota bacterium
GCCGCTGCGCACTGGCGTGGCCGTGGTCGATCTGACGACCGGCATGTACGCCACGTCGGCCGTGTTGGCCGCGCTGTTGCAGCGCCATGGCACGGGCCAGGGCCAGTACCTGGACATCGCGCTGCTGGATGTGGCCGTGGCACTCAACGCCAACCAGGGCGCCAATAATTTGATCTCGGGCGTGAACCCGCAACGCAGCGGCAATGCCCATCCCAACTGCGCGCCCTACGAAGTGTTCCAGTGCGCCGACGGCTACCTGATCCTGGCCATTGGCAACGACACCCAATTCCAGCGCTTTTGCCAGGTGGCCGGCACTCCGGAACTCGCCACGGACGAGCGCTTCGCGACCAATCCCAATCGCATCGTGCATCTGGGCGTGCTGCGCGCGCTGCTGACCGAGATGTTCAAGACGCGTTCGCGCCGCAGCTGGACCGATGCCTTCGACGCAGCCGGTGTGCCCTGGGGCCCGATCAACAGCCTGGAGGACGCATTCAAGCATCCCCAGGTCCAGCACCGCGAGATGGTCCAGGTGCTGCACCACCCCACGCTGGGCGAGATCCCCACGGTACGCAACCCCATGCTGGCGACGCGCACGCCTGACCGCGCGCCGGTGCCCGCGCCGCCTTCGCTGCCCGCGCTGGCTGAGCAAGCCGTTGCCTGGTCCTGAGCCCCTGTTCCAACGCATGCCGGCATAAAGCGTATCGGCGTGCATTCACCCACCCCAAGAGAGACAACAGACATGAAAAGAAGAGCCCTTATGGCGTTGAGCCTGGCCTGCATCGCCGCCGCAATGCCCGCCCACGCCGCCAGCTACCCCGACAAGCCGATCAAGCTCATCGTGCCCTACGCACCGGGCGGCACGACCGACATCCTGGCCCGCATCATCGGCACCCAGCTGGGCGCCATCCTGAAGCAGCCCCTGGTGGTGGAGAACCGTGCCGGTGCCGGCGGCGCCGTGGGCTCGGCCTATGCGTCCAAGCAGCCCGCTGACGGCTACACGCTGGTGATGGTGGTGGAAAGCTCCCACGCGGTGAACCCCAACGTCTATGCCAAGACGTCTTACGACCCGGTCAAGGACTTCGCGGCCATCAGCAACATCGCCAACGTGCCCAATGTGCTGGTCGTGAACCCCGGCTTTCCCGCGACCGATGTCCAGGGACTGATCAAGGAGCTCAAGGCCCATCCCGACAAGTACGCGTTCGGTTCTTCGGGCAACGGCGGACTGAGCCACATCAACGGCGAGCTGTTCGCGCACGTCACGGGCACGAAAGTGCTGCATGTGCCGTACAAGGGCCTGGGCCCGGCGCTGGCCGATCTGATCCCCGGCCAGGTCAACCTGGTGTTCGACAACATTCCTTCGTCCGTGGGGCTGATCCAGGGCGGCCAGATCCGCCCCCTGGCCGTCGCGGCCAAGCAGCGGCTCAAGAACTTCCCGCAGATTCCTACCTATGCGGAAGTCGGCCTGCCCGCCATGAACAACCCTTCGTGGTTCGGCCTGGGAGCGCCCGCGGGCACGCCGCCCAAGATTCTGGACCAGCTCAACGCCGCCGTGCGCCAGGCGCTGGCCGATCCCGCCGTGATTGCTGCTATCGAGAAGCAAAGCGCGATCCCCAGCCCGATGTCGCGCGCCGACTTCGGCAAACTCGTCGCCAGTGAAAATGAGCGCTGGAAGAAAATCATCAAGGACATCGGCTTTGAAAAACTCTGACATGAACGCCATCCCCGAACTGCGCCATGCCGGCATCGCCATCGATGCCAGCGGCGTCGCCACCATCACCATCCGTGAGGCCGGTACGCTCAATATTCTGGGCACGCCCGTGATCAAGGACTTGATTGCCGGCATGCGTTATCTCGCGGCCGACGAGCGCGTGCGCACGCTGGTGTTCCGCGGCACGGGCGACAAGGCTTTCGTCGCCGGCGCGGACATCAAGGAGATGGGCGCGCTGGACACGGAAAGCGCCGCGGTCTTCATCGAGAACCTGCGCGTGCTGTGCGAAGCCGTGCAGCTGTTTCCCACGCCCGTCATCGCCCGCATTCCCGGCTGGACGCTGGGTGGGGGCATGGAGCTGGCCGTGGCCTGCGACATCCGCATCGCGGCGAGCAAGGCGCACTTCGGCATGCCCGAAGTCAAGGTCGGCATTCCGTCGATTCTGTACGCCGCGGTGCTGCCCAGGCTCATCGGCAACGCCCGTGCGAACTGGCTGCTGCTGACGGGTGAAAACATCAATGCAGCCAAGGCCGAAGCCTGGGGACTGGCGGATGTGGTGGTGGAAATGGAAGACCTGGACCAGGAAGTCGCGCGTGTTGCCAGCGAATTCGCGGCCGTGGGCCCGACGGTGCTGCGCCAGCAAAAGCGCTTGCTGCGCGAGTGGCAGCATGAGCCCATGGACCGCTCTATCCGCAACGGCGTGGCCGAATTCGCGAGCGCCTTCGGCACCGGCGAGCCGCAACGCTTCATGAAGGAATTTGTGGACCGCAAGGCGGCGGTACACAAGGCTTGAGGGGCGGCATGCTGGTGAAGGCGGATGGAAAAAATTCGCACGGACCCAGAATGCACAAAAAACCTTGCTATACTTGCCTCCGTTCTGTAATCGATCAGGTTGCAGGATATGCGGGAATAGCTCAGTTGGTAGAGCGCAACCTTGCCAAGGTTGAGGTCGAGAGTTCGAGCCTCTTTTCCCGCTCCAAATCATGAAAAGGGAAGCTTCACAGCTTCCCTTTTTTCATTGGCGCAAGGCATGTCTGTCGGCAGGTCTAAGTTGGTGAATGCGCTAGAATCGTCTTTTTGCTGTGCGGTACAACGCCACGCAGCATGGCGTCCTGACAGGGCGCAAGCTTGGCAGGAGCCAGGCGAAACAGACTCGGCAACGAGTCAAACAAGCCCGAGTGGTGAAATCGGTAGACACAAGGGACTTGAAAGCAATTTGAGCCCTCCGGAGGAAACTCCAGAGGTGAAGCCCGTCAAATTCGGTGAACGCCCTGGACGCACAATTGTCCGAGCCAACGCCGAGCCAAGCCCTGAATCGAAAGGTTCGTGGGAAGGTGTAGAGAGCAGACGGCGGGCACCTACGGCCGTAAGGCTATGGTGAAGGCGTGCTCCAGACCACGAACAGCGCATGCGCTGGCGGCGAAAGTCGAAGTGGTAAGAAAATCCCTCGACTTCACGGTCGTGCCGGTTCGATTCCGGCCTCGGGCACCAATTTGAAAGCCGTTCCTGCGCAAGCTGGAACGGCTTTTTCGTATGCACCGTGCACTGGGCCGCTGCGTGAAGATCCCAGTGGCGGGCTGTCACGTGCCCGGTTTTTGCGCTCGGGAGGCGATTGCGGCTGCCGCAGGGGCGCGGGGCTGATCACGAGGGCATTGCCGATCGCCAAGGAATTCTCACTGTATCTGCTGGGCAGTCGCAGACCAGTTATTTGAATAGATGTTTTGGAGTTTCCTCATGGAAATCAAGGTCAATTTTCTCGACAAGCTTCGCCTGGAAGCCAAGTTCGATGATTTCACGGTGGTTGCTGATCAACCTATTCGCTATAAAGGTGACGGCTCGGCGCCTGGTCCTTTCGATTACTTCCTGGCCTCATCGGCTTTGTGCGCGGCTTACTTTGTGAAGTTGTATTGCGTCACCCGCAACATCCCCACAGAGAATATCCGCCTGTCGCAGAACAATATTGTTGACCCTGAAAATCGCTATCAGCAGATATTCAAGATTCAGGTGGAGTTGCCGGCGGACATCTCCGCCAAGGATAGGCAGGGAATCTTGCGCTCCATCGAGCGCTGCACGGTCAAGAAGGTGGTCCAGGCCGGGCCTGAGTTCGTGATCGAGGAAGTGCAGAATCTGGATGCCGATGCGCAGGCCTTGCTGACCACGGACCGACTTTCCGGTGCGAGCACTTTTATCCCCGGCAAGGATCTTCCCCTGGAGGAGACCATTGCCAATATGTCGGGGATTCTCGCCGGCCTGGGCATGAAGATCGAGATCGCATCGTGGCGCAACATCGTTCCCAACGTGTGGTCGCTGCATATCCGCGACGCGCACTCGCCCATGTGCTTCACCAATGGCAAGGGTTCGACCAAGGAAAGTGCCTTGGCCTCGGCCCTGGGAGAGTTCATCGAGCGGCTCAATTGCAACCATTTCTATGGCGGCCAGTTCTGGGGTGAGGACATCGCCAATGCGAGCTTTGTGCATTACCCGGACGAGCGCTGGTTCCAGCCCGGCCCTGAGAATGCGCTGCCCACGGAAATTCTCGATGACTACTGCGTGCAGATCTACAACCCCGATGGCGAACTGCGCGCCTCGCATCTGCACGACACCAACTCCGGCAATGTGCAGCGCGGTATCTGTTCGCTGCCTTATGTGCGTCACTCGGACGGCGAGGTAGTGTATTTTCCAACCAACCTGATCGAGAACCTCTACGTCAGCAATGGCATGAGCGCAGGCAATACGCTGGCCGAAGCGCAGGTGCAATGCCTGTCTGAAATCTTCGAGCGGGCTGTCAAGCGCGATATTCTGAACGGTGAAATTGCGCTGCCGGATGTGCCCGATGC
>JAMNYN010000009.1 GCA_023622805.1 Pseudomonadota bacterium
CTGGAAGTTGATCAGCGCTTCCAGCCGGCCCTGGGAAATTTCTGCCTGGTAAGGCGTGTAGGCGGTGTACCAGGCGGGGTTCTCCAGCACATTGCGCAGGATCACGCCCGGTGTGTGGGTGCCGTAATAGCCCTGGCCGATGAAGTTTTTGAGCAGCTGGTTGCCCGCGGCCAGGGCCTTGAGTTCGGCCAGCGCCTGGGCTTCGCTCACGGCCGGGGGCAGGTGCATGGGCTGGCGCCGCGCAATGCCTGGCGGCACGATCTCCTCGATCAGGGCACGCCGCGACTCGGCGCCGATCGCCGACAGCATCAGCGCTTCATCTTCCGGGCTCAGCCCGATATGGCGGGCGATGAACTCGGCGGGGTTTTCCAGGGTGTGTAGCGCGGGAGTGGAAGGCATCGTCATGGCAGGACCTGTGAAAGCAGCGAAAGACCGAAAGCAGACCGCCGGGCGCGAGCCCGGCTCCCCCGCGGGGATTACTCTTGCGTGAAGGCGGTGTACGTGGCTTCGTCCAGCAAGGCGGACAGCTGTGCCGGATCGCTGAGCTTGATCTTGAAGAACCAGCCCGCGCCCAGCGGATCGGAATTGGCCAGCGAAGGGTCGTCGCGCAGGGCTTCGTTGACTTCGACGATTTCGCCGTTCACGGGCATGTAGATGTCGGCCGCGGCCTTGACGGACTCGACCACGCCAGCGACCTCGCCCTGGGCGAAGGTCTTGCCGACTTCGGGCAGCTCGACGAACACCACGTCACCCAGCGCATCCTGGGCATGCACGGTGATGCCGACGACAGCAGCGGCCTGGTCGGCGGCGTTGATCCACTCATGGTCTTTGGAAAATTGAACGCTCATGAAGACTCCAAGAAAAACAAAAAAGACAGGGTGAGAAAGGCCAGTCCGCACTGTATCCCGTTGCCGGGGGCATTTCGGACATGCTCAGCCGCGGTGATAGCGGCTGGGCACAAAAGGCAGGGGAATGACTTCCATGGGCACGGGCTTGCCGCGCACCAGGGCGTGCAGGCGGCTGCCGGGAGCGGCAAACGCGGGCTCAACATAGGCCTGGGCAATGGCCTGGTTCAGGCTGGGAGAAAGCAGGCCGCTGGTGACCTGGCCGACCTGGCGGCCGCTGTCGTCGTGCAGGGGCGCAGGCTCGCGCACCGGTATGCGTTCTAGCGCCCGCAGGCCTACGCGCTGGCGGCTGCGCAGCGCGGGCTGCTCGATTTGCGCGAGCAGCCTGTCGGCGCCTGGAAAGCCGCCGGCGCGCGCACCGCCTGAGCGGCGCACTTTCTGCACGGCCCACAGCAGGCCGGCTTCGGCCGGGGTGGTGCTGGCGTCGAGCTCGTTGCCGTAGAGGCACATGCCGGCTTCGAGGCGCAGCGAGTTGCGCGCGCCCAGGCCCGCGGGCGCGACCTCGGGGTGGTGCAGCAGGGCCCGGGCAAAGGCTTCGGCCAGCGGGCCGGGCAGGGAAATCTCAAAACCGTCTTCGCCGGTGTAACCGCTGCGGGTGATGAACAGCTCGCAGCCTTCCCAGACAAAGGCCGCGCCGTCCATGAACAGCAGTTGCTGCACGCCGGGCACCAGCTGCTGCAGCACGCTCGCGGCCAGCGGGCCTTGCAGGGCCAGCAAGGCCTGCTCGCCCAGGGGCTCGATCTCGCAGCGGTCGCCGATAAGGGCTTGCAGATGGGCCAGGTCGGCCTGCTTGCAGGCACCGTTGACCACCAGCAAAAAGTCGTTGCCGCGGTTGACCAGCATCAAGTCGTCGAGAATGCCGGCCTGGTCATTGAGCAGCAGGCCGTAGCGCTGGCGGTTGACGGCCAGGTCTAGCAGGTCCATGGGCATCAGCGATTCGAGCGCGGCCGCGGCGCCGCCTCCGACCAGGCGCAGCTGACCCATGTGGGAGACGTCGAACAGGCTGGCGGATTGGCGGGTCTGGCTGTGTTCTGCCATCAGGCCGGCGGGGAATTGCACCGGCATGTGGTAGCCGGCGAAGTCCACCATGCGCGCGCCCAGTTCCAGGTGCAGGGAGTGCAGCGGTGTGTGCAGCAGCTCGCCCGGCGCGGCGCTGGGGAAATGGGGAGCAGGGGGGCAGGGCACAGCGGTCATGGTCGGTATCTCCAAGGCAGGCACGGCGCCGGGGCCGCGCATGCACAAGCATGGCACAGTCCGTGGCGATCGAATGCCCTGCTGTCCGCTTTACCTGAGAGATTCACCGACGCCGGTGGGCGCGGGCTTGCTCCTTCGGTGGGCGACCGTGCCGTGTCCGGCGGCCGCCTCTCTCCAGCCAGGCACGCCCGCACGATGGCGGACGTTGGTCAGTCCTTTTGCCTGAGCGTTTGGGGCGGGAAGCTCCTGCGCCTTCGGCGGTGCGGCGCGCAGCCAGCGGCTGCGCAGCACTCTCTCCTGACAGCGCAAATTCTACCGGCTTCGCGCCTGTTCCGGGCGCACAGACCTGCGGTTTCATGCCCATATGCAAATTCCCGGCAGCGATAAGGCAGTGCCTACACTGGCGCCAAATTTTGCCAATATCTGGAGACTTGCTATGCCCCTCACCCTGGGCGAAACCCTGTCATGGCCTGCGCGCTATCTGCCCCATAAAACGGCCCTGGTGGCCTGGGATGGGGGCCAGCGCCGCGCCTGGACCTATGCGCAACTGGATGCCGAGGTCAACCGCCACGCCCATGGCTTGCAGGCGCTGGGCCTGGTGCGCGGCGATGTGGTGGCAGCGTTTCTCTACAACACGCCGGCCTTTGTCTTCACCCTGCTGGCCGCGGCGCGCATAGGCGCGGTGTTCAATCCCATCAACTACCGGCTCGCGCCGCAGGAACTGGCCTTCATCCTGGGTGACGGACAGGCCCGCGCCCTGGTGTTCGAGCGCGAAGGCGCCGATGTCGTGGCCCGGGCCCAGGCCTTGCTGGCGGGCGAGAACGGCAGCGACCGGGCCCACTGGATATATGCCGACGAAGGGGCGCAAGACGTTTCGCCCGCAGCCGCGACGTCGCGCCTGCGCGCGCTGGCCGCAGGCCGATCCAGCCAGGCGCCGGGCGTCGCAGTGGACGAGGCCGACCCCTGCATCCTGATGTACACCAGCGGCACCACAGGCCGGCCCAAGGGCGTGCTGCACACCCACCGCAGCAAGCTCGCGCACAACGCCTTGATGCACCAGGTGATGCAGTTCCGGCGGGAGGACGTAGGCCTGTCGCTGGCGCCGCTCAACCACACGGCCGAACTGCACACCAGCTTCCTGCCGCGCCTGCAGGTGGGCTCGACGCTGGTGCTGCAGCGGCGCTTCGACGCGGCCGAGGCCTGGCGCCTGGTCGAGGAAGAAAAAGTCAGCTTCTTCTTTGCGGCCCCGACCATGGTTTCCATGCTGCTCAACGCGCCTGAGCTTGCTGCGCGCGACACCCGCAGCCTGCGCCTGGTGGAGTATGGCGGCGCGTCCATGGCACCGCACCTGATACGCGAATGGACGCGTCAGGTGGGCTCGGGCCTGGTGCAGGTGTTCGGCACCACCGAAATGGGTCCTTGCATGTCGGTGCTCTATCCGCACGAGCAGCTGTCGCATGCGGGCTCGGCCGGATTGCCGGCGCTGAGCCATGACCTGGTCGTGGCCCAGCTGCCCGCGGACGGCAGTCCCAGCGATCCGGCGCAGCCTTGCGCCATCGGCGAAGTCGGTGAAATCCTGGTGCGCGGCCCCTGCATGATGGCCGGCTACCTGAATCGCCCCGAAGCCAATGCGCGCGCCCTGGCCCATGGCTGGTACCACACGGGCGACATGGGCCACCTGGACGCCGACGGCTACCTGTGGATACGCGACCGGCTGGACTACATGATCAATTCGGGCGCCGAGAACGTCTACCCACGCGAAGTCGAGGATGCCTTGATCGAGCACCCGGGCGTGCTCGAAGTGGCCGTGGTCGGCGAGGCCGATGCGCGCTGGGGTCAGGTGGTGGTGGCGCATGTGGTGCGCAAGAGTGCGACGGGCCCGGCCGACGCCGCTTTGCTCGATGCCTACCTGGTGCAGGGCGATCGTCTGGCACCCTATAAGCGGCCGCGGCGTTACCATTTTGTCGATAGCCTGCCCAAGACCACCAGCGGCAAGATCCAGAAGCACTTGCTGCGCGTGCCGGCCTAGCCTGCGGGCCGGGCCTCTTCACAGGAGAGATGCCGTGCCCATGCCCGAACGCATTTTCGATCTGCACACGCATTTGTTCAACGCGCGTTATGTGCCGCTGGCCAGCCTGATCGCCCACGCCATGGGCCGGGACGAAAGCCGCCTGGCCCAGCAGGTGGCGCGTCTGCTGCAGGCCTTGACCGGTTCGGCCTATGCGGCGGTGCCGGTCGAAGCCGTGTTCTCGCTGGCGCCCCTGGATGCGCTGCAAGAGGAGTGCCTGGAACATATCTGGCGCGTCGCCGTGCACGAATTGCTGCTCAGCACCGGTTCGCTGGCGGCCATCGAGCTGGGGCCGGCGCCGCTGCTGGACCAGGCGCTGGATGCCCCGGTGTTCGACCGCTTGCGCGCATCGGAGCTG
>JAMNYN010000667.1 GCA_023622805.1 Pseudomonadota bacterium
ATGTTGTGTGTCAGGTCGATGGTCGTCAGGTAGGTGGACTCCATTCCGGTGACCGACGCCAGCATTTCCAGCAGCGGTCGCGACAATTCTTCCAGGGTCTTGGCCGTCGTGACTGTCACGGACAGGTGATCGATTAAAGGCTCCATGGCCCCATTATTGTCTTGCAGCCGACACAGCCGCGCGAAACATCCGTAGACCCGGGGCGGCCATGCCGGGCGGCTAGAACAGGCTGAACTGGCTGGATTCCGGCGGGGCGGCTACCAGATCGGCTTCGTCCAGGGCACTGCGTGGAATCAAGGCGTCGACCTTGACGCCCAGCAGCCGCAGCGGCCTGGCCAGGGGCGCGCGCTTGAGCGCCAGGCCTGCCGCGCGCCGGATCGCGGCCGCCGTGTCGACAGGTGTGACCAGAGTGTGATTGCGCGTCGCGGTCTTGAAATGGTCGTCACGGATCTTGATGCTGACCGTGCGCCCGGCATAGCCCTTGCGCTGCAAGTCCGCCGCCAGCTGCTCGCACAGGCGCGTGAAGATCGCGCCCAGGACTTCCTTGTCATGGACGGCGTGCAAGTCACGCTCGAACGTGGTCTCGCGGCTCATGGACACCGGCTCGCTGCTGGTTTCCAGCGGCCTGTCGTCGCGCCCCCAGGCGGCGTCGTGCAGCCAGGCGCCATAGCTTTGCCCGAAGCGATCGATCAGAAAATCCCGCGACCGGGCCGCCAGGTCGCCGATGGTGTGAATGCCCAGCTCGCTCAGCTTCAGGTCGCTCTTGGGGCCCACGCCGTTGATCTTGCGGCAGGGCAAGGGCCAGATCATGGCCTGCAGATCCTGCTCATGAACGATGGAGATGCCGTTGGGCTTGTTGAACTCGCTGGCCATCTTGGCCAGCAGCTTGTTGGGGGCCACGCCGACGGAGCAGGTCAAGCCCGTGGCCTCATGGATGCTTTTCTGGATCAGCCGGGCCAGCACCCGCCCGCTTTGGCGCTGCCCGCCGGGAACGTCCGTGAAGTCGATGTAGACCTCGTCCACGCCACGGTCCTGCATCTGGGGAGCGATTTCCAGGATGACTTCCTTGAACATGCGCGAGTACCGGCGCACTTCCTCGAAATCCACCGGCAGGACGATGGCCTGGGGGCACAGCCGTGCGGCTTTCATCATGCCCATGGCCGAGCCCACGCCAAACTGGCGTGCCGCATAGGTCGCGGTGGTGATCACGCCGCGCCCCGTGTAATCCTTGAGCAGCGGAAAAGCCTCGACCGGAATATCGGCCAGGGGCTGGCCCGCGAAGTGCCGCGCCAGCGCGTCATCGGGTGCGCGCCGCCCGCCGCCGATCACCAGCGGCAAGCCCTTGAGCTGGGGGTAGCGCAGCAACGCGACCGACGCAAAAAACGCGTCCATGTCGAGATGGGCAATGCGGCGCGGCAGGGGCTGATCAACTAAGGCAATCACAGTTCCAATTGTCAGCGATGGTGCTATCCCCCGTCAGCGAAGGATAAAGGGGAGCACCGCTGACAAAGGCCGTTGCCAATGAAACCGGCGCGGCCCAGCAAGGGGACACCGAGCAAGGGCCGCCCCGCAGCGATGGTGTCGTCCCTAGCCGGGCGCCCCCTCCACCGAAGGTTGAGAGGGGGAAGCGGGGGCCGGCCATCCGGCAAAGCCGCTCAGGGGGTGCCTTTTCAATATTCCAGTGTCACCAAGACCAATCCGATGAGCATCAGCAGCATGCCGATTTTTTCCGGCCAGCTCAGCGGTTCGCTGAGCACGCGGCGCGACACCAGATAGCTGAACACCACTTCGACCATGCCCAGCGTGCGCACCTGGGCCGCGCCCTGCATGGCATAGGCACTGAACCAGGCCATGGATGCAGCCGCGCCCATGCTGCCCGCGATCAGCGACACCCGCCAGGCGCGCCACACCGGCGCCAGGCCGCCCGGATGGCGCCAAGCCACCCAGCCGCCGAGCACGATGGACTGCAGGGTCTGCGCCAGCACCACGCCCCAGGCGCCGTTGATCCACGGCACGGATTCGCCCAGCGCCAGCGCGCCGCCACGAAAGCCTATGGCCGCCACCGCGAAGAAGGCGCCGCAGGCCAGGCCGTAGAGCGCCGAGCGACTGAACCAGGCGGACAGTGACCAGCGCTTGTCGCGCGAAGGCAGCGACAGCACCAACACGCCCACGGTGGCGGTCACCATGGCCACCACGGACAGCGCCGTCGGCAGCTCGTGCAGGAACACGGTGGCGAACAAGGCCACCTGCAGCACTTCGGTCTTGGACAGCGTCACCGCCACGGCGAAATTGCGCTCCCGCATGGCCAGCAGCAGCATGGCCGTGCCGCCCACCTGGAACAGCGCGCCGAGTGCAATCCAGCCCAGATAGACCAGGCTGAACTGCGGCAGCGCGCGCGGGGTCAGCCAGTACAGCAACCCCAGCCACAGCAGTGCGAACGGCAGGCCGTAGAGAAACCGCACCATGGTCGCCGGCAAGGTGCCAATGGCTTGGGTCAAGGAACGCTGGGCCGCATTGCGCGCGGTCTGGGCCAGGGCCGCAAACAGCACGAGAGGCACCCACAGCCAAGTCGAATCAATCAGGGAAGAGGTCATGCATCAGCCAACAGAGATCGGGGTGGATACCCCCTGTGCCGAGCATAGTGCCCCGCGCTGGCGCGCGTCAGCGCTTTTGGCGAGGCAGGCCGCAGCGATCAACGATTGCAAATTCCGCAGCATGGGGGAAAGCGGTGAAAATTTCGTTCATCGCTCGCACTTTCCACCCCCTCGAAAACTGGCGCGGCCCAGCAAGGGGGCAGCGAGCAAGCGCCGTCGCGCAGCGAGGCTGCCGTCCCCCTCCACCGAAGGTTGAGAGGGGGAAGACGGGGCGCGCCTAGCGCGAAGCGGCTCAGGGGGTGCTTCTTAGAAAGGCTTGGGGTAGCTGCCCGGCAGCAGGATGGACTGGTCGACCTGGTCGATGTGCGTGCGGCCGCAGAACGCCATGGTGGTGTCGAGCTCGCGCTGGATCAGCTCCAGCGCGCGTGTCACGCCGGCCTGGCCGTAGGCGCCCAGGCCGTAGAGAAAGCTGCGACCGATCAAGGTGCCTTGCGCGCCCAGCGCACGCGCCTTGAGCACGTCCTGGCCGCTGCGGATGCCGCCGTCCATCCAGACTTCGATGTTCTTGCCCACGGCCTCCACGATGGATGGCAAAGCGGCGATCGATGACGGCGCGCCGTCGAGCTGGCGCCCGCCGTGGTTGCTCACGACCAGCGCGTCGGCGCCGCTGTCCACGGCCAGTCGCGCGTCTTCGGCATCCATGATGCCCTTGAGAATGATCTTGCCGCCCCAGCGCTTCTTGATCCATTCGACGTCACCCCAGTTGAGTTGGGGATCGAACTGCTCGGCGGTCCACGCCGACAGCGACGACAGGTCGGACACGCCTTTCGCATGGCCCACGATATTGCCGAACGTGCGCCGCTGCGTGCCCAGCATGCCCAGGCACCAGTGCGGCTTGGTGGCGAGATTGAGCAGGTTCTTGAGCGTGGGCCGCGGCGGCGTCGACAGGCCGTTCTTGATGTCCTTGTGGCGCTGGCCCAGGATCTGCAGATCGAGCGTGATCTGCAGCGCCGAGCAGTTCGCGGCCTTGGCGCGGTCGATCAGGTTTTCTATGTATTCACGGTCGCGCATCACATACAGCTGGAACCAGAACGGGTGGCGGTCCGTGGCCTGGGCCACGTCCTCGAGCGAGCAGATGCTCATGGTCGACAGCGTGAACGGAATGCCGAAAGCCTTGGCCGCGCGCGCGCCCAGGATTTCGCCGTCGGCGTGCTGCATGCCGGTGAGGCCCGTGGGCGCAATCGCCACCGGCATGGCCACATCCTGGCCCAGCATGGTGGTGCGCGTGCTGCGGCCGCTGAGGTTCACGGCCACGCGCTGGCGCAGCTTGATGCCCCGGAAGTCGTCTTCGTTGGCGCGGTAGGTGCCCTGGGTGTAGGAGCCCGAATCCGCATAGTCGTAGAACATGCGCGGCACGCGGCGTTCGGCGACGGCGCGCAGGTCTTCGATGCAGGTAATTTTGGAGAGATCGGATGCCACTGTATGCCCTTTTCTGAACAGGCTGCATCGTAAGCCGCGCGGACCGCGCTGTGTACGTCGCCGCGTTGAAAGCATTTTGTCGGGCGTGAAAATTTGTTCAGAATGCTCCCCTGCAATGACTTCTCAGCGCACGAATCGCGGGCAGCCCAAGCCACTGGCGCGCCCCGGCAAGGGGACACCGAGCAAGGGCCGCCCCGCAGCGACGGTGTCGTCCCTGGCCGGGCGCCCCCCTCCACCGAAGGATGAGAGGGGGAAGCGGGGGCCGGCCATCCGGCGTAAGCCGCTCAGGGGGTGCTTCTTCTTACCCCGGCACCCCGCACTTCATACGTCACGCTGTCGAGCAGCTGCCCCTTGGCATCGCGCAGCTCCATGCGGTGGCGGCCGGGCCAGGGCAGCCCGGCCCAGTGCAGGCCGCGGCCCACTTCCTTGCCGTCAAGCAGCCAGCGCAGG
>JAMNYN010000759.1 GCA_023622805.1 Pseudomonadota bacterium
GGCAGCGGTACCGCGCGGATCGCTAGCGGCAAGGCGCTAAGCCTGGGCGGTAGCGATGTCAGCAGTACGTTCGCGGGCGTCTTCAGGGGCGGCGGCGGTTTGATCAAGCTCGGTACCGGCACCCTGAGCTTGAGCGGCGTCAGCGATCTGACCGGAGACACCCATGTCAACGCCGGCAGCTTGGAGGTCAACGGTTCGTTGGCCAGCGGCAATGTGCTGGTCGACAGCGGCGCCACCTTGACCGGCCGTGGCAAGCTCGGTGGTGCGGTGGCGGTGGCCGATGGCGGCCATCTTGCGGGCGCCGTCGGCAGCAGCTTGTCGGTGGGGTCGTTGGTGTTCAACGGCGACTCCCATTTCGACGTCCGCCTGGGCGCACCGGTGGCCGGCGGCGGTAACGCGCTGGTCAAGGTGGACGGCAACCTGGCGCTGGACGGCAGCCTCCATGTCAGCGACATCGGCGGCTTCGGCAACGGTGTTTACCGCCTGATCGACTACAGCGGCCGCCTATCCGACAACGGCATGGTGATCGGCAGCGTGCTGGGCGGCGTCGCGCCGGGCGATCTGACGCTGCAAACCGCGCTGGACAAGCAGATCAATCTCCTGGTCGCCACACCGGGTACTACCGTGCAATTCTGGGACGGTAACCAGACGGTTGGCAACGGTGTGATCGATGGCGGCAACGGGACCTGGGGCAGCAGCGGCGAGACCCACTGGACCGATGTCAACGGCAAGAGCAATCAGGCCTGGGTCAACAGCTTCGCGGTGTTCCAGGGCACGGCGGGCACGGTGACGGTCAACGGCGCGCAGACCATCGCTGGCATGCAGTTCGCTACCGATGGCTACAGCCTGCAGAACGGAATGGCGGGTTCGCTGAACCTGGTCAACGGTTCGCTCGGCAATACCACGCTGCGGGTCGATCCGGACGCCACCGCGACGATCGGCGTCGCCATCAACGGCTCCGGCATTTTGGGCAAGTATGGCGCCGGCACCCTGGAGCTCAATGCGGCCAACGGTTACACCGGCGGCACCGCGCTCAACGAAGGCAAGATCGTGGTCGGCAACGACATGGCCCTTGGCTCCGGCCTGCTGACGGCAGCCAATGGCACGGCCCTGGACGCCAATACCGCCGTCAGCCTGGCCAACAATGTGCTGCTCAATGGCCGCTTGACCGTCGCTGGCTCCAACGACCTCACGCTGGGCGGCACCGTCAGCGGCACGGGCGGCCTGATCAAGACCGGCGCCGCAAGCCTGACCTTCGAGGGTCACAACACCTACAGCGGAGGAACGTTTCTTGCGGGTGGGAGCACGGTTGTTGCCAACAACTCGGCCCTTGGCTCCGGGACATTGACGGTCAACGCCGACTCCGCCCTGGATTCGACGCAGGCGGTCTCATTGGCGAACCACGTGGTACTGAATGCGGGTCTCACCGTGGCCGGGATCCATGATCTGACATTGGACGGGAGTATCTCGGGTGCGGGTGGCTTGACCAAAAATGGATTGAGCACGCTGACGCTGAATGGCACGAACACGTATAGCGGGGAAACCCATGTCAACGCTGGAACCTTGGCCCTGGGCGCTGGCGGCAGTCTTGCAACCGGTGGCATTGTGAACCTTGCCACTGGTGCAACGGTGGATCTGTCGGCCGGCTCGGGTATGCAGACCGTCGGTACGTTGAGAGGTGACGGGAGCGTGAACTTGGGGGGGAACGCACTGACCGCAGGGGCTTCCGCCGACGGCGTCTTCAGCGGGTCCATCGGCGGAACGGGGAGTTTCATCAAGGACGGCAGCGGCACCCAGACACTCACCGGCCTCAATACCTATACCGGCGGCACCCTGGTGGCTGCAGGCACGCTGCAAGCCGGTTCGCCCACGGCGCTGGTGCAGAACACGGCTTACCAGGTGCAGTCTGGCGCCACACTGGATTTGAACCACTATGCCTTGCAAGTCAGCAGTCTGAGCGGCGCAGGCCATGTTGCCCTGGGTGCAGCCGTCCTGACCGTTCATACAGAGACCGGTACGGTATCGAGTTTTGCTGGCGAGATTCAAGGCTCAGGCCATCTGGTCAAGCAAGGCGAAGGCACGCTGGACCTGAATGGCGCCAGCACCCTGACCGGGGGCGTGAAACTCAAGCAAGGCCGCATCAACCTGGGCCATGCCCAGGGCCTGGGCACCGGCCTGCTGTCCATGGACGATGGCACAAGCCTTGGCGTGACCAGCAATGGCATGACGGTGGCCAACAACCTGCACATGACCGGCAGCAAGGATCCCGTCATTGACACCGGCGCCAACCACGCTACCTGGGCTGGCGCCATTACCGGCGCGGGCTTGCTCACCAAGCAAGGTACCGGCACCATGACGCTGACCAGCGCCGGCAATACCTACACCGGTGCCACCGAGGTGGCACAGGGCACGTTCCAGGCCGGCGCTGCCAACACTTTCAGCAGCAGTTCGGCCCACACCGTGGCCAGCGGCGCCGTGCTGGATTTGGCCGGTTACCACCAGACCCTGGCCAGCCTGAACAACAGCGGCACCGTCAAGCTCGGCGGCAGCACACCGAGCACGGTGCTCAAGGTCACCGGCGCCTATGTCGGCAACAACGGTCAGCTGGGCCTGTCCACCGTGCTGGGCGCGGACGGCAGTGCCACCGACAAGCTGGTGCTCAGCGGCAGCTCCGCCGTGGCCAGCGGCAACACCAAGGTGCAGATCACCAATGCCGCCGGTCTGGGGGCCCTGACCACCGGCAACGGTATCGAGATCATTGGCACCGAGAACGGCGCCAGCCTGCAGCCGGGCAGCTTCACTCTGGCCGGCGATCATGTGGACGTGGGGGCCTATGAATACCGGCTGAAGCAGACCGCCCAGGGGGCAGCCCTGCATTCGACCACTACCAATACCACTCCCACGACGCCGACGCCGACAACGGCTTACCGGGCGCAAGTGCCGCTGCTGTCGGCCTTGCCGGCGCAACTGCGCCAGGCCGATATGGCCATGCTGGCCGATCTGCGCAAGCGCATGGGCGATGAGGGCAAGCAAGCGATGGCCAGCTCCGACGCTGGCGCCGGCCGCCGGGTCTGGGGCCGCGTGCTGCGCACCGCCCCGACCATTCTCCAGCAAGGCGCTGTCAGCCCCGAGAGCCGTGGTCATCTGAGCGGCTTCCAGGCAGGTCTGGACCTGTATGCCGACAGCAGCATCAAGGCCGGTATCTATGTCGGTCAGCTCGAGGGTTCCATGGGCGTCAAAGGCTTTGCCAGCGGCGTGGAGCGCAAGGACGCAGGTTCCAACTACCTGCGTACCCGCTATCTGGGCATGTATGGCACCTGGCAAGCGGCTTCGGGCCTGTATGCCGACGCCGTGCTGCAAGGCGCGGATTACCGCAGCAACCTGCGCACGGAAAGCGACAAGGCCCAGGCCAACACCAAGGGCAGCGGCTGGATGGCCTCGCTGGAAATGGGCCAGCCATTGGCACTGAGCAGCCACTGGCAGATCGAGCCCCAGGCCCAGATCATTTATCGCCAGCTGAGCATCGATGACACGGCGCTGAGCCATGCGACGGTGAAGAGCCAGGCCGACGATGACTGGACCGTGCGCCTGGGCGCCCGTATCAAGGGCAACTTTGCCACCAGCTCCGGCGTGCTCCAGCCTTATGGCCGCATCCACGTCTACAAGGCCAGCCACACCACCGACATCGCCAGCTTTGCAGCGCCAGGCGGCACGACCGCCATCCAGGCCAAGGGCGGCTACACCGCCACCGAGATGGCCGCCGGTGCCAGCCTGCAGATCAACCCAAGAACCAGCTTCTATGCGGAGTTGGGCAAGCTCTGGGCCAACGGCGGCGACAGCCGCGTCAAGAGCGGGGTCCAGGCCTCGATCGGGGTGAAGGCGCAGTGGTAGGCGCAAGCGCGTGGTCGGCGGCTTGAGCTGTTGTTTCGTACAGTATACTGAGCCAAAGGGCGCTCTTGCGAAAGAGCGCCCCATCACTCCATAGCCTGTACCGGGCGCCGCGCCCAAGAACCCGACCCGCCGCTGCCGTGACCGAATCCAAGGGTTTCATCCTCACCCGCCATTGGCGGGATGCTCCGGCTGGCACGGAAATCGAGTTCTGGCTGGCGACCGAGGCCGGGCCCAGGAAGGTGGTGATCGCCGCTCAGACCTCGGTCGCCTTCGTCGCGGCACGGCACAGGGCGGCAGTCGAGGTACAGCTCGCGGCCTTTCCGCGCATGCAGCTGCGCCCGCTGGCCTTGCGGACCTTCCATCAGGAACCGGTCATCGGCGTCTACGCGACGCATTTTCGGCAACTGGGCAAACTCGCGCGCGTTCTTCAGCCGCTGAATATTGCACTGCTGGAAGCCGACGTGCGTCCCCACGACCGCTACTTGATGGAGCGCTTCATCACCGCGGGGGTCCACATCGAAGCCGGCCGCACCGAGGGCGCGTCCATCGTGGAATGCCGACTCAAGCCCGCGTCCGACTACCGGCCGGTGCTCAAGCTCGTGTCGCTGGACA
>JAMNYN010000639.1 GCA_023622805.1 Pseudomonadota bacterium
ACGCCAGAATGCCCAAGCCCAGCAGGAAATGCAGTGTTTTCAGGTTGGCGCGCAACGCACTGCCCTTGGGTACAAAGTCGCGCACCTCCATGCACGCATAAACGGCCACAAGCAGCAGCAGCATCAACCAATGCAAGCCAATGACGTAAGAGCTATAGCGGGTTCCAGAATTCTTGACTCTCATTTTTTCCCGTACTCCAATACGATCGTTAAATCGCGCATCCATTGATATGGCCATGACGCGCCGGAGGCATCAAGATGCTGCACAAGCGCGGAAAAAGCAAGCGCCAGGCGAAAGCACTCGACGTCCCGCGCTGTCAGCGCTGGAACCACGGCGCACCCAGATCCGGTAAGACAATATGGAAAAGTGCCGCATGTCGCAGTCGATCACGATTTGTGGGATGGTGCACCATGTCGACTATCCATGGCGTTGATGCACGTCAAGCAACGGGGAAATGCACAACCATCGGGCATGATGGCCGCCGGACTTGATCGACCTCCCTATCAACATAGTCAATTCGCAGGACGAAATTTCATATGCAACTCATCAGCCAGAGCTTCCAGGACGGTCACGCGATTCCTGGCGAATTCGCCTTCGCAGTGCCCGACTCCACCGCGCACGTCGCCCTGTCATCGAACCGAAACCCTCACCTGGCCTGGAGCAACTTCCCTGACGGCACCCGGTCTTTCGTCATCGTCGGCCACGACCCCGATGTACCCAGCCGGGGCGACGACGTGAATCAGGTGGGGCGCGAAGTTCCTGCCACGCTGCCGCGTGTCGACTTCTTCCACTGGTTGCTCCTCGACATCCCGGCCGACGTCAGGCAAATCCCGGCCGGATCGCACTCCAGCTGCGTGACGCCGCGCGGCAAACCCGGCCCCGCCACCGCCGACGGCTGGCGCCATGGTCTCAACGATTACACCGGCTGGTTCGCGAACGACGAACAGATGAAGGGCGACTACTACGGCTATGACGGCCCCTGCCCGCCGTGGAACGACACGCTGGTCCATCACTACGTCTTCACGATTTACGCCCTGGCCACGCCCACGCTTGGCGTTACCGGGCCGCTGACGGGTGCCAGCGTGCGCGACGCGCTGGGCTCCGCACAAGTGCTGGGACAGGCCAGCCTGACCGGCCTCTACAGCCTGAACCCTGCCGTCCCACTCGTTTGAGCACCGGATAGGCGAGAGGGCTTTCTACTGGACCGACATACGACCTCTGGCAACAGGGGTCACGGCGACGACAAGGAGCTGTATGAATATCGACACCAAGGGATTCAAGGTCCGCGAAGGCGACGAGATCGACCTCGACTGCTGGGCCACGAAGATCAAGCCGCTGTACAAATCCCAGAAAGCCTCCCGCCAGCAACTGCAGGAGCAAGTTGAGAGGCTGAGCGAGCAGCAGCGCCTTCTCTACGCATCCAACCGCCACGCCCTGCTGGTGATCTTCCAGGCGATGGACACCGCGGGCAAGGATGGCGCCATCCGCCATGTCATGTCCGGCGTCAACCCGCAAGGTTGCCAGGTGTTCAGCTTCCAGCATCCCAGCGCGCAGGAGTTGCAGCACGACTTCCTCTGGCGCACCACGCGCGATCTGCCCGAGCGCGGCCGCATCGGCATCTTCAACCGCTCGTACTACGAAGAAGTGCTGATCGTGCGCGTGCACAGCAGCCTGCTGCTCAGCGAAGGCTTGCCCGATGCGGCGGACGAAGACACGGTGTGGCGCGGCCGCTACCGCTCCATCGTCGACCTGGAAAGGCATCTGCACGCCAACGGCACACGCATCGTCAAGGTGTTTCTGCACCTGTCCAAGGAGGAGCAGCGCAAGCGCCTGCTGGCGCGCATCGATGAACCCGACAAGAACTGGAAGTTCAGCGCCGCGGACATCGCCGAACGCAAGCACTGGGATGCGTACATGCAGGCCTATGGCCAGGCCTTGAGCGCCACCAGCACGGCGGACTCTCCTTGGTTCATCGTGCCCGCCGACGACAAGGACAATGCACGTCTGATCGTGTCGCAGATCGTGCTCAACGCCATGGAGGACCTCAAGCTCACTTACCCGGTGCTCAGCGCGGAGCGACAGCGCGAGCTGAAGGCGTTTCGCAAGCAACTCGCGAAGTGAAGCCAGCGGCTGGCGCGGTGTTCGAACAGGCAACAAAAAACCCTCTTGGACCAATGATCCAAGAGGGTTTGACTTTGGTGGGTAATACATGGTTCGAACATGTGACCCCTGCCGTGTGAAGGCAGTGCTCTACCACTGAGCTAATCACCCAAATACTGTTCAACGCAAGCAGTCTGTGCTTTTTGTCGATCCGGCTATTCTAGCACTATCCTTGCCATCACTTGAGGCCTGGCCGCGCATTTTTCTGCCCAGGCCCGCTCAAGCTGCGCTGGACGGTTGGGCCACCAGCACATAGGCGCCCTGGCTGCGCAACAGCGCGACCGCCTGCCCATCGGCATCATCGGTGACGTACAGGCGCAATCCCAGTGCCTGGGTCGTACGCACCACGGCTTCCAGCAGATAGCGGCTGCCAGGGCTTTCCAAGCCTTCTTCGGGGGAATGCGTGCCCCATTTCACATAAGCGAGCGCCAGCGTATGCAAAAGCGAGAGCGCTTTGGGCTCCTGGTCCAGACGCCGCAAGCCCGCGGATGCCCCGGCTTGCAACACTGCCACGCAGCAGGCACGCATCTCCTGCGGATAGGCGACCAAGCCATGCGCATCCAGCTCCAGGGACAGGCGCGGCAGCACGAGGTCCGAGGCGTCGCTGCGCATCACCTCCTGCAACTGAGTCAGAAAATCCGTATGGGCCAGGGAGGGCAAGGACACCCGCAGCACCAGACGCTGGTCGGGGTGCTGCCGCAGCCACTGCAGGCCCAGCGCCACCGCCCGCAGATCGAACGCGGCCGACAAGCCCAGGCGCACGGCCACCGGCATGAACAGCGAACCGGCCAGCGCACTCTCCTCGGCTGCATGCAACACCAACAATGCCTCATTCAAGACTTGCTCGCCCGCCGCGCCTGCATAGACATGGCGGTAAACGTCCAGCGTCAAGCTGTCGGGCGCTGCCAGCGCAGTCGACAGCAGCTGCTGCCATTGGCTCTGGCTCGCCGCACTGCGCAGCGTCTTGTGGCCGTCATTCGCCAAAAACTCCACTTCATCGTGGCCCGCGCCGCCCATCAAGGCCTGGTCCAGGCGCGTCAGCACCTCGCTCACGCGGCACGAAGGGCTGTAATCCGTCAAGGCGTAACTCCAGCGCGAGGAACGCCCATCGGCCAAAGGCATGCGCAGCGCCTGCAGTGCCTGGCGCAGCTGTTGCACCACCTGCATGGCCTGCGGCCCCAGCAAGCCCGGCAGCAGCACCGCAAACTCCGAGCCATTCAAACGGGCGACTTGGGCCGTCGCTTGCCTCTGTTCGACCAGCACCGCCAGCACGCGCTGCCCCACCAAGGCCAACCATTGGTCGACGCTGGTGCGCGTCATGCTTGCATTCAATCCAGGCAGATCATGCAGCCTGAACAGCAGCACCTGGCCATGGGCCGCGGCGTTCCCCAGCTCACCGTGCAGCATGCGGCCCAGCTCATGCACGAAGTATTTGCGATTGGGCAAACCGGTCACGGTGTCGCAGTTCGTCTCCAATTCCAGGGACTCGATGCGTGCCGTCTGCTCCTGGTCTGTGGCGCGCACCCGCTCGCGCGTGTCGCGAATGGCGCGGACCACCACCGTCAATTCGTCGACCGGCGCCTTGGACGGCTGTGGCCCCAACCCCGGCGAGCCTTCCCGGCTGCCGATATCGCGCACCTGGGCGGAGATTTCATCGCGCAACACACGCCGAAACCAGTTCAGCAGGCCCACCACGAACAAGGCCCAGACGGCCCCGGCGGTCAACACCAGCAAGGCCATGCGCGAGCTGCTGCGCCACAGCGCATCGTTGGCGTAACTGCTGTCGACCTGGAGCGAAAGCCGCCCGACCTGACGCCAGCCGTCACTGACTTCACGCACCGTTTGCGCCGGTGCCAGCGGAAGCCAACGGGTAAACCAGGCCGGCGCCAGCCCAGGCTGGGCCTTACCAGCAGCCTGGCGGCGTGAAAACAGGCTGGTGCCGTCGGGCGCCGTGAATTCAATCGACTGGAACCGCCCACTGTCGAACAAGGCCAGCATCAGCAACTCACGGATCACCGGGTCCTGGTTCGCGGACTGCGACAGCGACAAGGCCAGGGACGACGCCGCATTCTCGCTTTCGGACTGCAACTGCCCGTCCAGGTACTGGCGTGCAGACCCGATGCTGAGTGCCAGCGTGCCAACGAGTATGACCAGGATCGCCAGCGTCACGCTCAACAACAACTGCTTCAACAAAGACATGGTTCCCGTCCTTTCATCACCATTCGCCACACAGACCGCATCCAATGCACAGGCCTGCCCTCGTGGCACATCATCAAAAGACCTCGACTCATGGCATGAACCCTTCCTGGCGCATGCGCGCCAGCAA
>JAMNYN010000539.1 GCA_023622805.1 Pseudomonadota bacterium
CCTGCTGATCGCCCTCAGCGCCTTTTTCTCCATGGCCGAAATCTCCCTGGCCGCCTCCCGGCGCATGCGCCTGAGGCAGCTGGCCGACGAGGGCGACCCACGCGCCGAGCGCGTGATGCGCATGCAGGATCAGCCGGGCTACTATTTCACGCGCGTCTTCGAGCTCTGGTTTGCTGCGAACACGGCCGCAACGCTGGGCTTTCTGGCGTCATTCTTCATCATTACCTCGCTGTTCATCGTCTTTGCCGACCTCATCCCCAAGCGCCTGAGCATGGCCGAATCCGAGGCGGTGGCGCTGCGGGTGGCAGCGCCCATGCAATGGTGCATGTCGCTGTTCAAGCCCATCGTCTGGCTCTACAGCCGCACCACCGACCTCCTGTTCAAGCTGCTGAGCCTGCCCACCCAGCGAGACGAGCGCATCACTTCCGACGACATCCTGGCCATGACCGAAGCCGGCGCCCGCGCCGGCATGCTGGCCCAGCGCGAGCAGCAGATGATTGCCAATGTGTTCGAGCTCGACTCGCGCACCGTGTCCTCGGCCATGACGCTGCGCGACCGTGTCGCCTATTTCTTGCGCGATGACACCGAGGAAGTGGTGCGGCTGCGCATCGCCGCCGAGCCGTTTTCCACCTACCCGGTCTGTGACGGCGACATCGACCACATCATCGGCTACGTGGATGCCAAGGACCTGTTCCAGCGCGCCCTGACCAACCAGCCGATTTCGCTGCGCGACGAGACCCTGGTGCACAAGGCCCTGGTCGTTCCCGACCGACTGACCCTGACCGAAGTGCTGGACCAGTTCCGCCAGGTGCACGAAGACTTTGCCATCATCATCAACGAATACAGCTTGGTGGTCGGCGTGGTCACGCTCAACGACGTGATGAGCACGGTGATGGGCGACATGGTGGACATGGAGTACGAAGAGCAAATCGTGCGCCGCGACGCCAACTCCTGGCTGATCGACGGCGTGACGCCGGTGGGCGACGTGCTGCGCGCGCTCTCGCTCGACTCCCTGCCCCACGATGACGAGTACGAAACCCTGGGCGGCTTCCTGATGGTGATGCTGCGCCGCGTGCCCAGGCGCACCGACAGCGTCAACTGGGGTGGCTACAAGTTTGAAGTGCTGGACGTGGACAGCTATCGCATCGATCAGGTCATGGTCTCGCGGCTGGGCAGCGAAGTCACCCCGGCCGACACACCATCCGCCCCCTGAAATGCTCCCCCTGAGCGGCTTCGCCGGATGGCCGGCCCCCGCTTCCCCCTCTCAACCTTCGGTGGAGGGGGACGGCAGCCTCGGTGCGGGACGGCCCTTCCTCGCTGCCCCCTTGCTGGGCCGCGCCAGTTTCATGGGCTGCGCCATGGATATCTGATGGCAGGTTCTCAAACCCCTGTGACGCCGGGCTCATACAGCCATTTGCGCTGGGCGGCAAACACGGCATTGGGGTAAGGCGGCTTGCCCCGGCTGCCGTTGTAGCGGCCCAGGGCCATGAAGGCGTCGCCCCGTTCTCGGTCCAGGTAATGGCGCAGGATCACGCAGCCAAAGCGCAGATTGGTCTGCATGTGGAACAGCTTGCCCGCATCGCCATCGCCTATCACCCGCACCCAGAACGGCATGATCTGCATATAGCCACGCGCACCGACGCTGGAGATCGCGAATTTGCGAAAAGCGCTTTCGACTTCGATCAGGCCCAGCACCAGGCTCACGTCCAGACCCGCGCGCCGCGACTCGTACCAGACCGTCTGCAGGAATTCGCGCCGCACCGCGGCGTCGGCCTTGCGCCGATACAGGCGGTCGCTCATCGCGGCCAACCAGCGCAGATAGGACAGTTTGGCCTCGGTCGACGCAAACACCAGTTCCGGCGGGCCCTGGCTGACCACGGCCGCGCGCAGCGCCGTGCGCACGGAGTCCGCCAGCGGCTCCTCGAGCTGACCGCCGGCATGCGCCGGCAAGGTTGCACCGACCAGAGCGGCCGGTAGCGCAGCCAGCAGGCCGCGCCGGCGCAGCCCCGCGGCCGCGGACCGCGGCAGGGGTGCAGCGGTGCGGCCTGAGGGCATCACAGGCCCAACCGAGCCTTGAGATGGTCCAGAATACCGTCCTGCGCGACCTTGCTGGCTTCGGTCTCGCGGCGGTGCTGGTACTCGACCGTGCCTTCCTTCAGGCCGCGGTCGGAGATCACCACGCGGTGCGGCACGCCGATCAGTTCCCAGTCGGCCAGCATGGCTCCCAGGCGCTCGTCACGGTCATCCAGGATCACGTCCACGCCCAGCGCGATCAGCGCGTCATACAGACCACCGGCGGTGGCCTGCACGGCTTCGCTGCGGGCCATGCCGATGGGGCACAGCACCACGGTGAAGGGCGCAATCGCGTCGGGCCAGATGATGCCGCGCTCGTCGTGGTTCTGCTCGATGGCAGCGGCCGGCAGGCGCGTGATGCCTATGCCGTAGCAGCCCATTTCAAAGAACGCTGGCTTGCCGTTGTCGCCCAGGAAGGTGGCGTTCATGGCCTTGGAGTACTTGTCGCCCAGGTAGAACACGTGGCCGACTTCGATGCCGCGCTCGATGGCCAGCACGCCCTTGCCGTCCGGAGACAGGTCACCGGCGACGACATTGCGCAGATCGGCCACCAGGGCCGGCTCGGGCAGGTCACGGCCCCAGTTCACGCCGGTCATGTGGAAGCCTTCCACGTTGGCGCCGCAAATCCAGTCGCCCATGACCGCCACATCGCGGTCCACGACCAGGTTCACGGGCTGCAGCAGGTTCAACGGGCCCAGGTAGCCGGGCTTGCAGCCGAAATGCGTCTCGATTTCGGCCTGGGTCGCGAAGCGGAAGCCCGCATCGAGGCCGGGCACCTTGGCGACCTTGATTTCGTTCATGTCGTGGTCGCCGCGCAGCAGCAGCAGCCAGACATGGCTCTTGACCAGAATGCCCTTGTCGTCGAGTTCGTCCGTGGCCAGCACCAGCGACTTCACCGTGGTGGACAGCGCAACGCCCAGCAGCTCGGCGACATCGGGGCAGGTGCTCTTGCCCGGCGTGGCGGTCTGGGTCAGGGCCAGGGCAGCCGCGGGACGTGCGCCCGTGGGTGCCAGGGCTTCGGCCTTCTCGAGGTTGGCCGCGTAGTCGCTGGCGGGGCAGTAGACGATGGCGTCTTCACCCGTCGACGCAATGACCTGGAACTCTTCGCTCAGGTCGCCGCCGATGGCGCCGCTGTCGGCACGCACGGCGCGGTAGCTCAGACCAAAGCGGTCGAAGATGCGCTGGTAGGTGGCGCGCATGTTCTGGTAGCTCAGTTGGGCCGCGTCACGGCTCTTGTCGAAGCTGTAGGCGTCCTTCATGATGAACTCGCGACCGCGCATCAGGCCGAAACGCGGACGGCGCTCGTCGCGGAACTTGGTCTGGATCTGGTAGAGGTTCTTGGGCAACTGCTTGTGGCTGCGCAGCTCCTGGCGAGCGATGTCAGTGACCACTTCCTCGCTGGTGGGCTGGATCACGAAGTCACGGCCGTGGCGGTCCTGGATGCGCAGCAGCTCGGCGCCCATCTTCTCGAAGCGGCCGGTTTCCTGCCACAGCTCGGCGGGCTGGACCACGGGCATGGACACTTCCACGGCACCGGCGCGGTTCATCTCTTCGCGCACGATGGCCTCGACCTTGCGGATCACGCGCAAGCCCATGGGCATGTAGTTGTAGATGCCGGCGCCCAATCGTTTGATCAGGCCCGCACGCATCATGAGCTGATGGCTGACCACCTCGGCATCCGCCGGAGCTTCTTTGAAGGTGGAGATGAAGAATTGAGAGGCTTTCATGGGGTCACAGTACAGCGGAAATCAGGCGGGCGCGCTTGCCGGAGGCATAGCACCATGCATAATGGACGCAATTTAAAAAATTGGGGTTCGATTATGCTTGACCGGGACGGATTTCGCCCGAACGTCGGCATCATCCTGCTCAACCACAAGAACCAGGTGTTCTGGGGCAAACGCATCCGCACCCACAGTTGGCAGTTCCCGCAAGGTGGCATTGACCGGGGGGAATCTCCGGAGCAAGCCATGTTCCGGGAATTGCACGAAGAGGTGGGTCTGAAGCCCGATCACGTTCGCGTGGTCGCCCGAACCCGGGACTGGTTGCGCTACGAGGTGCCAGACCGGTATATCCGCCGCGATGCGCGCGGACATTACAGAGGCCAAAAGCAGATCTGGTATTTGCTGCAGCTCCTGGGCCATGACTGGGATTTGAACCTCAGGGCCACTGACCATCCTGAATTCGACGCCTGGCGCTGGAACGACTACTGGGTTCCGCTGGAAGCCGTGGTCGAGTTCAAGCGCGGAGTCTATGAAATGGCGCTGACTGAATTGGCGCGCTACCTGCCCCGCCATGAGCAGCGCAACCGCTATCTGCGCAGCGGCATGCGCCACCGCGAACAGGACGACCCACAAAACCTCTGTGCGCTACCGATGCGCACCGCCATCGGCCTGCTCCATCCGGGCCTGGA
>JAMNYN010000387.1 GCA_023622805.1 Pseudomonadota bacterium
CACCATGGTCTCGACGCCAGCGGCTTCATCCATGGGAATGCCCCCCACGTCGATGCAATGCACCAGCTCGCCCAGGCGCTGGATGCCGTCATCGCCGTCCAGGCCGAACGTCTGCGCCACGACCTCGAACGTCACTTTCTCGCCCACGTGCGTGAAGCGGGCACTATCGAAATCGAAGCCCAGCGCCGCTTCGGGACATTGGCTCGGGTCGTTCAGCCAAATGAATTGCGGGGATCGGTCGATGAAGCGTTGAATCAGCCAGGCGGTCGCGAGGCGGTCGACCCAGGGGCGTTTGCGCGTGGCCCAGGTTCGGCCCTGGAAATCCGCAATGGCTTGGCGTTCTATGGTCTCGGCGCGGGGCGTGGGCTCGCCGGGCGACAGGTGACGCTCGACGGTCTGCCGCAACGCCACCAGTGCGGCACTGGTTTTTGCAAGCGACTGGCCCGGGAAGAAATCATGGGCTTGCACGGCCTGCAACTGTTGCTCCAGTCCCCGCAAGGCCTTGTGCAGCGCGGCTTCGCTGGCGTTGGTGAGGCCTGCTCGGACTTCCTTGATGGAGCGCAGCAGCTCGGCATAGAGCGCAGACCGGTCGAACAGTCCCCGGAACGTTGCCTCCTGCGCTGGGTCGCGGGCCGCGACGACCAGCATGTGCGCCTGCGCGCCGCTCTCCCGGATCAGGCGTTCAATGTCCCACAGCGACTGGGCCGTGGACGCCGTGGCGGGCAGCAGATACACCCCATCGCGCAGCGTGCCGGCGCCGGTCGCCTTGAGGGCCCGCCAGACCCGCACGCGAAGCGCACTGGGGCGGGTCGGAAGGGTTGCGGTCAGAAGAAGCCAGGAAGTCATGTAGCAAATATCTCACTATGTGATGATTGATGCAATGGCTGATTTGCCAATGCCCTGGACAAGCCCGCCCAAGGATTTGCAGTTGTGCTTTACTTTCAACATGTCCATTCGTTCCGCCACTCCCGCCCTGGCCGCGGCCCTGTTGTTTGGCGCCAGTACGCCGCTGGCCAAGCTGTTGCTGGGCAATGTCGGTCCTTTGCTGCTGGCCGGGCTGCTTTACCTGGGCAGCGGACTAGGCCTGTGTCTGTTGCTGGGGCTGCGCCGGCTGCGGCCGAGAGCCGGCGAACACCTGCGCATTCCCAGGAAGGACCTCCCCTGGCTGCTGGCGGCCATCGTGTTTGGCGGCGTGCTCGGCCCCGCGTTGCTGATGCTCGGGCTGACGCAGACCGGCGGCGCGTCGGCATCGCTGCTGCTGAACGTCGAGGGCGTGCTGACCGCGGGCATCGCCTGGTGGGTGTTCGAGGAGAATGCGGACCGCAAGATCGTGCTGGGCATGGTGGCCATCGTTCTTGGCGGTCTGTTGCTGGCCTGGGAGCCGGGCGGTGCGAGTTTTTCTCCAGGCGCCTTGCTCATCGTGGGGGCCTGCCTGTGCTGGGCGGTGGACAACAACCTGACCCGCAAGGTGTCCAGCAACGATGCCATGCTGGTCGCCGGGCTGAAGGGCTTGCTGGCCGGTGTCAGCAATACCGCCCTGGCGTTGATGGGGGGCGCGGCGTGGCCGTCGCTGCCAACGCTGGGCGCCAGCCTGCTGCTGGGGTTTTTGGGGTATGGCTTGAGTTTGACCTTGTTCGTGCTGGCTTTGCGCACGCTGGGCACCGCCAGGACGGGGGCCTACTTTTCCGTCGCGCCACTGTTTGGCGTAGGCATTTCCTGGGTGCTGTGGCCCGAGCTGCCGGGCCCGCTTTTCTGGCTGGCTGGCGCACTGATGGCGCTGGGCGTGTGGCTGCACGTTCGCGAGCGGCATGAACACGAGCACACCCATGAGCCGCTGGAACACAGCCACAGGCATGCACACGACGAGCACCACCAACACGCGCATGACTTTGCCTGGGACGCGACGCAGTCACATACGCACGCCCACCGCCATGAAGTGCTGACGCATAAACATCCGCACTATCCGGACATCCATCATCGCCACGGCCATCCGCATTGAGTAGCGCTGGGCCGCGGTTCTCCCCATGTCAACGCGTTGCATCCGGCTGCCCCTGCGGCACGGCCCGCGCCAGGGCGTCGCGGCGCACGATCTCGTTGACCATGGCGCCGAACTGGCGGGCCACCAGATGGCGCACCACCAGCGTGCCCACGACCGGCGGGACGGGGAAATCGGGCCGCAGGCGAGCGCTGTAGGACAGCCGGACGGCGCCGCCGGGCAGCGTTTCCAGGGTATAGCTGCCTTCCATTTCCTTCAGGTTGCCGCCCACGGCGTGCGCGACTATGCGTTGCGGTGGCCATTCGGTCACGGCCAGCTTGACCGTGATGGCCTGCTCAAAAATGAGGAAGCCGAGCACTCCCGTCTGCTCCACCAGCAGTTGGTCGCCGTTGCGCTGCACCACCCGCGAGCTGCGCATGCCGGGAATGAATTCGGCCAGATGGTCGTAATCGGTCACCACGCTCCAGGCCGTGGCCAGTTGCACCCGCATGTCGGCGGACGCGCTGATGGTGATGGCGCTGCTCTCGCCCGAGGTTTCCATGCGCAGCTCCTGCGCCGACGCGGCGCTTGCGGCGCAGAGCAGGGCCAGGCCGAGCCAGCGGGCCGCGCAGGCGCTCATGGCGCCAGGTCCCGGGCCTGCACGTCGAAGCGCAGTTCGACCCGGTCCTGCACCTGGATGGCTCCGCCCAGGATGGAAAAAGGCGTGATGCCAAAACTGGATTGATCGAAGGCCAGCATGCCGCTGACCTGCAAGCCGCCGGGCTGGGTTTGCAGCCGTGCCGGCACGCTGAAACTGCGGGTCACGCCGTGCAGCGTGAGGTCCACCGCCAAGGGCGTGTCGCTGGCCAGCGCAGCGGGCGCGCGCACGTGGATCAGTGCAAACGGAAATTGCTCGGTCTGCAACACCTTGGTCAGCATGTTGGCGCGGGTGCCGGCGATGTCCTCGGCGCTGGGCTGGGTGTCCAAGCCGGCTTCGGCACGCAGGGCGGCGTCGTCCACCGTGAGGCTGTCCAGCGCTAGATAGAAATCGGCCCGGCCTTGCCCGGGCGCGACAAAGCCTTGCAACGCCTGGCTGGCCACCACATGGTCGTGCCCGAACTGCGCCAGCGTCCCGCCGCGGCGAACGGTGAGGGTGATCCGCGAACGCCCGGGCTCGACCCGCAGCACGCGCTGGCCCTGGGCCGCGGCCTGCGTGTAGCTGTCGGCGGGAAAGCCGGCCGGAGCCGCCGTGCTGACTGGGGCCTGGACCGCCTGCAGGCCCGGTGGCGTGCAGGCCGTGATCAGCGCCGCCAGTGCCATCAGGGCCGCCAGGGCTGCGGCTGGCGGAATGCGGTACTTCATGGGGCCCCGCGCAGTTGGACGTGGAACTTCACCGTCACGTTGGCGCCTATGTCATCCGTCGCCGCCCATTCGCCTGTGCCTATGCCGAAGGCGGCGCGCTGGGTGATGAATTGGCCGTCCAGCGTGGCGGCATTGCCCGCCGCGGTCCAGGTGAAAGGCACCTCCACCGGCTGCTGCACGCCTTTGAGGGACAGGATGCCGCGTGCCAGATAGCGGCCGGCGGCGGCATCGCCCGGCACGCGCCGGATGTCGTCGGCATGGAATCGGGCCTGCTGGTAGCGTGCGAAGTCGAACCAGTCCATGCCGGCGATGGCCTTGTTGATGGAGGCATTGGCCATGTCCGCGCTGGCCACGCGAATGCTGACGTCCAGGTGCCCGCCGGCGGGCTTGTCGGGATCGAAATCCAGCCGCACATCGAAGTCCTTGAAGACGCCGGGCGCCGGCTTCTTCTGGAAACTGGCGATGAACTCCAGCCGGTTGGCAGCGCTTGCATCCATCTTCCATTCAGCCGCCCGCGCAGCCGTCAGGCCGGTGAGGGCGAGCAGCCCAGCGAGGCAGAAAACCATTTTTCGCATCTCGGTCTACTCCTGAAGGACAGTCGTCGGCTCGATGGAGCGTGGCGCCTGGCGACATGATGCGCCCAATGCAGCCGCATCTCTGCCAGAATTCCCATCATCTTCACCGCTTTGCTATCCATCTCCAATGTCCAAAAACGCGCAATCCTCGGGTGTACTGGTGCGAGAGCTCCAGGCCGCTGACTTTGAAGCCTGGCATGGCCTTTGGCTGGGCTACAACGCCTTTTACGGCCGAGACGGCGCCACCGCCCTGTCACCGGAGATCACGCAGACGACATGGGAGCGCTTCTTCAATCCCATAGAGCCTATGTTTGCCATGGTGGCGGAAGACGGCGGCGAGATAGTGGGCCTGGTGCATTACCTGTTTCACCGCAGCACCACGCGACAGGGCCCGGTCTGCTACTTGCAAGACCTTTTCACGGCATCGGCGCAGCGCGGGCGCGGAGTGGGCCGGGCCCTCATCGCGGCGGTCTACCAGCAGGCCGAGAAAGCGGGCGCCAGCCGGGTTTACTGGCAGACGCAAACGAGCAATGACGCGGGGCGCGCGCTCTACGACAAGG
>JAMNYN010000283.1 GCA_023622805.1 Pseudomonadota bacterium
GTTGCATGCGCGCCAATGCCGGCATGCACGGGGCGCTGGCGTGCTGTGCCGGCCGCGCGCCTGTGACGGCGGTGAATATTTACCTTCTTGCCTGTAGGCGCACAGGCTGAGCTGCGCCGGCGATGACACAAATGCCGCGAACACCACTAGCATGGTTGAAGGCCGGGCTTGAATCGGCCTGTATGAACCGCTTGCAGCGCCGCCGGTGCCCGCAAGCCCTCTCAATGTACGGAGGAGATTTCCATGGCGCCCATTTTTGTTCGTTCCTTGTTGGTTGCTGCGGCGGTTGCCGTGAGCGGAGTGGCCATGGTGGGTTGCACCACCACCCCACCGGATTCTCAGGGTTCGCCCCGTGCCGACCGCGGCTCGCTGGAAGCCCAGACCAACGCGACCCTGGCGCGTCTGTACGACACGGCGCCTGGTTCGCGCGAGCTCATCAGCCGCGCCAAGGGCGTGCTGGTCTTCCCGGCGGTGATCGGCGGCAGCTTTGTGGTCGGGGTCGAGCATGGCCGCGGCGTGCTGCGTTCAGGCCAGCGCACGCTGGGCTACTACAGCACCACCGGTGCCTCGATCGGCTGGCAGGCGGGCGGCCAGTCCAAGGCCGTGGTGTACGTCTTCAACACCCAGGATGCGCTGGACAAGTTCATGAACGGTGACGGCTGGTCGGCGGGCGTGGATGCCACCGTGGCCGTGGGCAAGGTCGGCGCCAACGGCATGATAGACACGCAGACGGCCCAGGCGCCGGTGGCGGCCTTTGTGATGACCAATGCCGGCCTTGAAGCCGGAGTGTCGCTGCAAGGCTCGAAGATCACCAAGATCGCTCTGTAGCGCGGGCTGGCGCGGGCGGATGCCGGCGGGGCCGGTGCCGACCCGCTGGCCAGGGGCGATGGTGGTTTGTCGGCCGATGGCCGGCGACAAGCGGATAATCGGCACCCATGCATATCCGCTTCACCAAGATGCAAGGCGCAGGCAACGACTTTGTCGTGCTCGACGAAACGCAGGGCCGCCTGGGCCTGTCGCCTGCCCAATACCGTTTTCTGGCCGATCGCCACTTTGGCGTAGGAGCCGACCAAATCCTCAGCGTGCGCCCGGCACCGGCCGAGGGCATTGATTTCGAATATGTGATCCACAACGCCGACGGCGGCGAAGTCGAGCAGTGCGGCAATGGTGCGCGCTGCTTTGCGCGTTATGTGCACGACAAGGGCCTGACCTCCAAGACAACCATCCGCGTGCAGACCCTGGCCGGCGTGATCGCCCCCGAGCTGGCCGCCGACGGCCGGGTCCGGGTGGACATGGGCCGACCCGAGCTGCAGGCCGAACGCGTGCCTTTCGACGCCAGCGGGCTGGAGCCCCGGCGCCAGGGACAGGCTTTGACCTGGTCGCTGGCGCTCGATGCCTCCGGCCCCTGGATCACACCCGTCTCCATGGGCAACCCCCACGCCGTGCTGCTGGTCGCCGATGTCGATACCGCGCCCGTGGCCACTTGGGGGCCGCAGATCGAACAGCACCCGCGTTTCCCCCAGCGCGTGAACGCCGGCTTCCTGCAAATCGTGAGCCGCGGCGAAGTGCGCCTGCGCGTCTATGAGCGCGGCGCGGGCGAAACGCTGGCCTGCGGCACGGGCGCCTGCGCGGCCGTGGTGGCCGGCATCCGCCTGGGCCTGCTGGATTCGCAGGTGCAGGTCCACACCCGTGGCGGCCTGCTGAGCATTGCCTGGGCCGGGGCGGATGACGACGCCGTCTTCATGACCGGCCCCGCCACTTTTGTTTTTGACGGTCAGATCGAACTTCCGGAAATACCATGAACGACAGCACTCGCAGCGCCCACGCCTTGATCCCCAGCGAAGAAAGCATTGCCGCCTACCTGGGTCAGGTCCCCGAGTTTTTTGAGCGCCATGCCGACTTGCTGGCCGGCGTGCGCCTGCCCAGCGTGCATGGCCACCGTGCGGTGAGCCTGCAGGAGCGCCAGGCGGAAATGCTGCGCGACAAGATCAAGGGCCTGGAGCAGCGCATCATGGAGATGGTGCGCAACAGCAGCGAAAACGCCGCCATCACCCAGAAGATCCACCGCTGGAATTGCGACCTGGCCAGCATCGGCGACCCGCGCGGACTGCCCCATGCGGTCACCGAAGGGCTGCGCGCCGTGTTCGATGTGCCGCAGGCCGCGATCCGCGTCTGGGATGTGGCGCCGCCGTTTGCCGGCTCGCTGTTCACCATGGGCGTGAGCGCGGATGTGAAAGCCTTTGCCTCCTCCCTGACCATGCCGTTCTGCGGCCCCAACCTGGGGTTCGAACCCACGGCCTGGCTGCAACGCGTGGACGACGTGCAATCCCTGGCCTTGCTGCCGCTGCGTGACGGGCCCTTGAGCAGCCCGTCGCCGGCCTTCGGCATGCTGGTGCTGGGCTCGCCCGATCCGCTGCGCTTCGATGCCACCATGGGCACAGAGTTTCTGACGCGCATTGCCGAGCAGGCCAGCGCGGCCCTGGCGCGCATGCGCCCGGTGGCGGGCACGCGCCAACTGACTTCGGTCTGAGCATGGAGGGCGATGCCGCGCCCGAGCTGCCGGCCGCGGTGCAGGCCTATCTGGACTACGTGCGGGTGGAAAAGCGCCTGGCCGAGCGCACGCACACGCTCTACACCCTGGACCTGTGCAAATTGCAGGAGTTCGCCCAGGCGGCCCGGACGCCCTTGCTGGCGCTGCAGCCCGTGCATATCCGCCGCTTTGCGGCCCAGATGCACAGCAGCGGCCGCAGCGCGCGCGGCATTGCGCTGATTCTTTCGGGCTGGCGCGGATTTTTCCAATGGGCGGCGCGCCAGGCGCTGGTGCCGCTCAACCCGGTGGAAGGCGTGCGCGGACCGCGCGCGCCCAAGCCGCTGCCCAAGGCGCTGGCCGTCGAAGATGCGCTGCAGCTCATGAACCACACCAACGCCGGCGCCGGGCCGCGCTTGGGCGGCCCCCCCAAAGCTGGCGTGCCCCCTCGGAGGGCAGCGATCCGCGCAGCGGCGGAGCGTGGGGGGGATTCCGCCAGCGCCGGGCCGTCCCAAGATGGCGGAAGGCCCCCTCGGGGGGCAGCGACCCGCGCAGCGGCGGAGCGTGGGGGCCATGTCGACCCTTGGCTCGAAGCCCGCGACGCGGCCATCACCGAGCTGCTCTACAGCAGCGGCCTGCGCGTGGGCGAGCTGGTGGGACTGGACGTGGCTCCCGGGCCGGACACCGAGCGCCTGGCGCGCGGATGGATCGATTTCGCGGCCGGCGAGGCCCATGTGCTGGGCAAGGGCAGCAAGCGCCGCATCGTTCCCGTGGGCGGCGCGGCGCTGCGTGCGCTGCAGTCCTGGCTGGCGTGCCGGGCCCAGCCGTTCGCGCAGGGGCTGGAGCCGGCGCTGTTCATCGGCCGGCGCGGGGCACGGCTCACGGCCCAATCGGTCTGGGTGCGGCTGCGCGAGCGCGCGCGCCAAGCCGGTTTGACGACGTCGGTGCACCCGCATGTGCTGCGCCACTCGTTTGCCAGCCACCTGCTGCAGTCCAGCGGTGATTTGCGTGCCGTGCAGGAGCTGCTGGGCCATGCGAGCATCGCCACCACGCAAATCTATACGCGGCTGGATTTCCAGCACCTGGCCCAGGCCTATGAAAACGCCCATCCCCGGGCGAAAAAGAAATAGCCCCCACGCTGGCTCGCTTTGCGTGGGCCCCCAGATGCATTTGCCTTGGGGCCGTCTGCCGCCTTGGTGCGGCCCGGCGGCGTCAACTGAGGGACTTTTCAGGCGCGCTGTCGCGGTGGCCAGCATGCTGCGGCCCATGAGACATCCTCCGGCACGCAGCCAAGCCATCCCGGGCATGAAGAGGCCTTGAATCCGCCGCTAAACTCCCCATATTCCTTGTTTCAGGCAGGGCCTGCGCGCGCCAAAGGGGCGCGGGCGCCTGCGCTTTGCGCGCACTTACTTTTAGGCCATTCCATGTCTCTCATTCCTGTCACCATCCTCACGGGCTTTTTGGGCTCCGGCAAGACCACATTGCTCAAGCGCGTGCTCGGCGAAGCCCATGGCCAGAAGATCGCCGTGATCGAAAACGAGTTCGGTGAGGAAAACATCGATGCCGACATCCTGAAGACCCAGTCCAAGGAGCAGATCGTGCAGATGAGCAATGGCTGCATTTGCTGCACCATCCGCGAAGACCTGCGCGAGACGCTGCAGCTGCTGGCCGCCAAGCGCCGCCAGGGCCTGGTCGAGTTTGAGCGCATCATCATTGAAACCACGGGGCTGGCCGATCCAGGCCCGGTGGCGCAGACCTTCTTCATGGACGACGAGGTGGCCGAGTCCTACCTGATCGACTCCATCATCACCCTGGTCGACGCCAAGCACGCCGGCCAGCAGCTCGACGACCGCCAGGAAGCGCGCCGCCAGGTGGGCTTTGCCGACCAGATCTTCCTGTCCAAGACCGACCTGGTCAGCGACGAGGAGCAGCAGGCGCTGATCCACCGCCTCAAACACATGAACCCGCGCGCGCCCATCAAGGCCGTGCATTTTGGCGAAGTGCCGCTGGCTGAAGTGCTGGACCTGCGTGGCTTCAATCTCAACGCCAAGCTCGACATCGATCCCGACTTCCTCAAGGAAGAGGACGCGCATGACCATGGTCATGACCACGGCCACGACCATGGCGACTGCGATCACGACCACGGCCATTGCGCGCACGATGAGCATGGCCACGACGCCCATGCCGGCCACGACCATGCGCCGGGCGAGGCCTGCGACCACCCGCACCACCACCACCACGATGACGATGTGAAAAGCTTTGTCTACCGTGCCGATCGTGCGTTCGATCCGGCGCGTCTGGAGGACTTCCTCGGCGCCATCGTCAACATCTACGGCCCCAAGATGCTGCGCTACAAGGGCGTGCTCCACATGCAGGGCACGGAGCGTAAAGTGATCTTCCAGGGCGTGCACCAGTTGATGGGCAGCGACCTGGGACCGGCCTGGGAGGCCGATGAGCAGCGCCAGAGCAAGATGGTGTTCATCGGCATCGATTTGCCGCAGGACATTTTCCGCTCCGGCCTGGATCAGTGTCTGGCGTAACAGCGGCCGGTCGGCCTGCCGTTTGACAAGCCGTCGGCTGACAAAATGCCCGAACTTAGCCCTCTGGAGAAGAGGTGATTTGTATGCAGATGTTAATTTTTAGCGTATTTTGAGTGCAAATTCTCGTATCCTGTGGAATACCCGTATGTTGGGTATCCGCAACGTTTTGTTGGGTCTTGTCTGTGGTCGATACAATCGCGCCCCTAAAGAGAACCCGGAAGACAAGGCCCTCTCGGACTTGTTCCCCTACCCGGGGCCGGTAGTACTGTGAGGAGACAGGAAGTGAATGCCGAATCCAGCAAAGTGAAAGCAGCTGCCAAATCACCCGCAGCCAAAAAAGCTGTTGTGAACGCGTCTGCCAAGACCGCTACCCAGGTCGCGAAGAAGCTTGCGCCCAAAGCCGTGGCCCAGCCTGTATCCCCGCCGGTGGCGCCAGCCACAACGGGTGGGGGCGCCGGCGGCCCGGCTCGCAGCACCCGCCCCTCCGCTCGGTTGGCCCAATTGACCGTACCCTCCATGGCCCCGGCCGCCGCCTTCGATGCGGCCAAAGCCAGCTACATAAATACCATGCCTACAACCATGCAAGCGCCTTCGTTGATTGCTGCAAAGAAAGACCCCAAGTTGGCAAACAACTGGAAGACCAAAACTGCTGAAGAGCTGACCGACGCTGAAGTCATGGCCATGCCTGAAGATGAGTACATGAACGACAAGCAGATGGCGTTTTTCCGTCATAAGCTGGTCTTGCTCAAGCAGGACATGCACAACAACGCCGGTGAGACCGCGGAAAACCTGCGCGAAGACACCGTGGTGGTGCCTGATCCCGCCGACCGTGCGACCATTGAGGAAGAGCACGCACTCGAACTGCGCACGCGTGACCGCGAACGCAAGCTGCTCAAGAAGATCGAGCAGTCGATTGCCCGCATCGACGCAGGTGACTACGGCTACTGCGACGAAACCGGCGAGCCCATCGGCGTCGGTCGTCTGCTGGCCCGGCCTACAGCCACGCTGTCGCTGGAAGCCCAGCAACGCCGCGAGCTGAAGCAGAAAATGTTCGGCGATTGAGCTGAATCAAGCCCATGCACAGGCCACTTGCGCTACGCTGACCTTCTATGACCAAGGATGACAGCAAGGCCGGTGGCCTTTTTTCCAAGGTGGTGCGCTTTGTGCGCCATCCCACGGTCAACTGGTCGGAGCTGGATGCGCTGGCAGACGACCTGTCGGCTGCGCCCGACAAGCAGGCCTTGCGACAAATGCTCGAGCGCAAGCGCCGCAACGATTTTGTGCGCCAGCGTGAATTCGATCAGCTGCGCAAACTGCGCCAGAAAGAAGCCTTGTCTACGGTCGGGGCAGGCGCGCCGGCCGAGCCTGCCAGCCTGCCGTCGGGCTTTCACAGCAGCCTGACTTCGGCCGATGCACGCGCCGTCACCGTGCAAAAAATCGACGCCATCGAAGAGCAGATGTCGCAGCAGTGGTGGCGCAACAAACAGCCGGCAGACGCTTCTACGCTGCCCATGGAGCTGGTGTCGGCCTTGCCCCCGCTGGATTCGGTGCACGTGGCCGCAGCCCCAGGCGCTGCCGCCGGCCCGGCCTCCCTGCCCCTGGGTTTTGCGCCTACCGTGCCCTTGACCTGGGGCGCGGAGGCTGCACCCGCATGGCAGGCGTCACAGCGGCTTCTGCAAGGCGAAGAGCGGGTGGCCCTGGCGACGACTTTTGCGGCAACCCAGCTGCGCGACCCGCCGGCCTGGGACGCGATTGCGCCATCGGCCCTGGCCGGCGCCGCCCCCTTGCCCGCCCCCACGTTTGTGCACGACCCGGATTTTGAAGCCGCCGCCATCGCGTTCGCCAATGGCGACGTCGCGGGCGCCGAAGCGGCGCTGCTGGAGCTGCTGGCACAGCGCGCGGCGCAACCCGACCACCAGCAGTCGGTGTGGCTGGCCTTGTTCGATCTGTACCGCGCGGCCGGTCTGGCCGAGCGCTTCGACGTGCTGGCCATCGACTTTGCCGACCAGGTCGGGCGCTCGGCGCCACTGTGGTTTTCGCTGCCGGCGCAGCTGGGTTTGTCGGGCCACGTCGCGCAGACGCCGGCGCAAGAGCCAGAGGGCATCCGTGCCTGGCGCTGGATGGCCCCGGCCGTGGTGACGCGCCAATCGGTGGCCGCGTTGCAGGCAGCCAAGGAGCGAGCAACCGCCCCCTGGACCCTGATCTGGACGGCGCTGGAGCGCATCGAGGCCGACGCCGTACCGCTGTTCGAACGTGTGGTGAGCGAGTGGATGCAGACGCCTGGGCAGATCCAGTTCCTGGATGCGCAGGTGCTGGTCCAGTACCTGCAGGCGCAGACGGTTTCCGGCGACCGCGAAGCCAGCGTCGATGGCTGGCGCCTGCGCATGGCCGTGCTGCGGCTGATGGAGCAGCACGACAGCTTCGAGCTGGCGGCGCTGGATTACTGCGTGACTTACGAAGTGTCGCCGCCCTCATGGACGCAGCCCAGGAGCAGCTACGTGGACGGTTCGGCGGTCGATACCGCGCCGGTCGATACCGCGGCGGTCGATACTGCGGCGGCCACGCCGACCCGCAACCGCAACAGGCCTTGTCTGTCCGGCTGCATCGCCAGCGATGCCACGCCCTGGCTGGAGGCGCTGGAAGCCCAGGCCCAAGCCGGTGTGCCGCTGGTGGTGGATTGCTCCCAGCTGATTCGCCTGGACTTCGCGGCCGCGGGCTCGGTGCTCAACTGGTCGGCGCACATGCAGGCCCGGGGCCATGATCTGTGCTTCGACCGCCTGCACCAACTGGCCGCCGTGTTCTTCGGCATGATAGGCATCAGCGAGCACGCCAGGGTAGTGCCGCGCAGTGACTGAAAAAGTGACAGGGGCGCTTGCAACCCCTCGATTCGCCCCCAAATAGCAAGGCTATGGAACAGTATCACGGCACCACCATCATCAGCGTCCGCCGCCAGACGGCAGACGGCATTCAAGTCGCCATTGGCGGCGACGGCCAGGTCACCCTGGGCAATATCGTGGTCAAGGGGACTGCGCGCAAAGTGCGCCGCCTCTATCACGGCACCGTGCTGGCCGGCTTTGCCGGCGCCACAGCCGATGCTTTCACGCTGTTCGAGCGTTTCGAGGCCAAGCTGGAAAAACACCAGGGCCATCTGACCCGCGCCGCCATCGAACTGACCAAGGACTGGCGCACCGACCGCGTGCTGCGCCGCCTCGAAGCCATGCTGGCCGTGGCCGACAAGACGGCTTCGCTGATCATCACCGGCAACGGCGATGTGCTCGAGCCCGAACAAGGCATTGTGGCCATCGGATCGGGCGGAGCCTATGCGCATTCGGCCGCCAAGGCCTTGCTGACCAACACCGATCTGGGCGCCGCCGAGATCGTCAAGAAGTCGCTGGAGATCGCGGGCGAGTTGTGCATTTACACCAACATGCACCACACCATCGAAACGCTCTGAACCGGCCTTCCCCTTGTTGCCGGCCTGCAGCGTTGCAGGCCGATTGGACTGAAAACACATGTCTTCCATGACCCCCCAGGAAATCGTTTCCGAACTCGACCACCACATCGTGGGCCAGCAGGGCGCCAAGCGCGCCGTGGCGATTGCGCTGCGCAACCGCTGGCGCCGCCAGCAGGTCGAGGATGGCTTGCGCCAGGAAATCACTCCCAAGAATATTCTGATGATCGGCCCCACCGGCGTGGGCAAGACCGAAATCGCGCGCCGTCTGGCGCGGCTGGCCGATGCGCCCTTCATCAAGGTCGAAGCCACCAAGTTCACCGAAGTCGGCTATGTGGGCAAGGACGTGGATGCCATCATCCGCGACCTGGCCGAGATCGCCGTCAAGCAGACGCGGGAATGGGAAGTGCGCAAGATGCGCGTGCGCGCCGTGGATGCGGCCGAAGACCGCATCCTCGATGTGCTCGTGCCCCAGGCGCGCACCACGGACACCCCGGTCGACAGCACGGCGCGCCAGGTGTTTCGCAAGAAGCTGCGCGAAGGGCAGCTCGATGACAAGGAAATCGAGATCGACCTGGCCGAAGCGCGCCAGCCACTCGAAATCATGGGCCCCCAGGGCATGGAAGAGATGGCCGAGCAGTTGCGCGGCATGTTCAGCCAGATGGGGCAGGAGCGGCGCCACACACGCAAGCTCAAGATCGCCGAGGCGCTCAAGCTGTTGACCGACGAGGAAGCCGGCAAGCTGGTCAACGAGGAAGAGATCAAGGTTCGCGCGATCGCCAATGCCGAGCAGAACGGCATTGTCTTCATCGACGAAATCGACAAGGTCGCGACGCGCCAGGAAACCAGCGGTTCGGACGTGTCGCGCCAGGGCGTGCAGCGCGATCTGCTGCCGCTGGTCGAAGGCACGACCGTGTCGACCAAGTACGGCATGGTCAAGACCGACCACATCCTGTTCATCGCTTCGGGCGCGTTCCACCTGTCCAAGCCCAGCGACCTGATTCCCGAGCTGCAAGGGCGTTTCCCCATCCGCGTCGAGCTCGAATCGCTGTCGGTCCAGGACTTCGAAGCCATCCTGACGCAAACCCATGCGTCGCTGGTCAAGCAGTACCAGGCGCTGCTGGCCACCGAAGGTGTGACGCTGACGTTCACCGACGACGGCATCACCCGTCTGGCGCACACGGCCTTTTTGGTCAACGAGCGCACCGAAAACATCGGCGCCCGCCGCTTGTCCACGGTGATGGAGCGCTTGCTGGACGAAATCAGCTTCGATGCGGCTTCCCTGACGGGCAAGACCATCACCATCGACGCTGCCTATGTCGACGCGCGTCTGCAGACCCTGAGCCAGGACGAAGACCTTTCTCGTTTCATTTTGTGACACTTGGCGCGCAAAAGCAGGGAAGTCTTTCCCTGCTGCGCCCGCTTGGCCGCGCCTGATGTATGCATCTGCAGTCGGTGCGCGGCTGAGAGTTCACTTGCACTGAATTGAGTAAGTGCTTATGGGGCAAGGACTTTTTGCCCAAAAGCCCATTCTATTTGCGTGCTAAGTCCTTGATTTCATTGCAAATAATTGTCACACCCCTTGTGGCAGCTCAACGAATTGCTGCTACAGTGCAAAAAAGTGCAATTAAGTGGTGAAACCTGCCTTTTTCGCCCATTTTGAGGCGGAGAGCGGTAGTCGTCAGTCCGAGGGCAATTCAATGTTTCAAGGGGCTTCTTCGCTCAGTCTGGATGCGAAGGGTCGGCTGTCAGTGCCGACCCGGCACCGTGACGCCTTGAATGAAATGGCCCAAGGTCAGGTCACCATCACCAAACACCCCCATGGTTGTCTCATGCTTTTCCCCCGGCCCGAGTGGCTGCAGTTTCGCGATCGCATCGCGCAACTGCCCATGTCCGCGCAATGGTGGAAACGGATTTTCCTGGGCAACGCCATGGACGTGGACATGGATGGGACCGGTCGCGTGCTGATCTCGCCCGAACTGCGTCAGGCCGTGGGCCTGAGCAAGGAAGCGGTGTTGCTCGGCATGGGCAATCACTTCGAGCTATGGGACAAAGCCACTTATGACGCCCAGGAGGCACAGGCCATGCAGGCCCAGATGCCAGACGTTTTCCAGGATTTCGCTTTCTAATAAAGGGCGCGCGTTTGAACCAGCCCCTCCAACACATTACCGTTCTGCTCGACGAAGCCGTGGATGCACTGCTCGGCGCAGCAGGACCGACCCCTTCCGGCCAGTGGATTGACGGCACGTTCGGCCGAGGGGGTCACTCCCGGCGCATTCTGCAGCGATTGGGGCCTGATGGCCGGCTGACGGCCTTTGACAAGGACCCGGAAGCCATCCAAGAAGCTGCGCGCATCACCGATGCGCGTTTTTCCATTCGGCATGAGGGCTTTAGCAATCTGGCCGATCTGCCCGAAGGCAGCGTGCAGGGCGTGCTGATGGACCTGGGGGTGAGCTCGCCCCAGATCGACACCCCCGAGCGCGGTTTCAGCTTCCGCTTCGACGCTCCCCTGGACATGCGCATGGACACCACGCGTGGCCAGAGCGTGGCCGAGTGGCTGGCCGATGCGGACGTGCAGCAGATTGCGGAGGTGATACGTGACTATGGCGAAGAACGGTTTGCTGGGCCTATTGCAAAGGCGATTGTTGCGCGGCGCCAGGAAAAGGGCCCTCTCACAACCACCAGCGAGCTCACCGAGCTCGTGGCTGGCCAGGTCCGGACCCGCGAGGCGGGGCAAAACCCCGCCACCCGGACATTTCAGGCTCTTCGGATTTTCATCAATGCCGAATTGCAGGAGCTTGAGCAAGCGCTAGAGGCCAGCCTGCGCGTGCTGGCACCGGGCGGCCGGCTGGTGGTGATCAGCTTCCATTCGCTGGAAGACCGCATCGTCAAGCAGTTCATCGCCAAGCATTCGAAAGAGGTCTACGACCGCCGGATGCCGTTTGCGGCGCCGACGCCCATGCGCCTCGTGGCGCTCGACCGCATCAAGCCCAGCGCCGCCGAAGTGGCGGCCAATCCGCGCTCGCGCTCTGCCGTGATGCGCGTGGCGCAACGCACCGAGGTGCCCTCGTGAAATCGACCACGCGTCTTGGCCGTACCGGTGCGCCGGGCGGCTCGGCCGTGTGCGCGTGGAAAGGCCTGCCGTGCTGCGCCTGAACCTCATGCTGCTGGCGGCGCTCATGGCGAGCGCCCTGTTTCTGGTGCACTCGCAGTACGAGTCGCGGCGCCTGTTCACCGAGCTCGACCGCTCGATCAACGAGTCGCGTCGGCTGGCGACGGACAACCAGCGCCTGGAAGTGGAAAAGCGGGCCCAGGCCACGCCCAACCGGATTGAAGGCCTGGCCCGCGACCAGCTGAAAATGCATTCCGCGACCCCGGCCATCACCCAGTATGTCGGCGACAACGCCGGCACGGGAGCCGCGCCATGACACGCAGCGTGCTCTACACCTCCAGTCCCTTGCTCGCCAGCAAGACGCCCCTGTGGCGCAGCAAGATGATTGTGGCCATGCTGGCCCTGGGCTTTGTGGGCCTGGGCGCACGCGCGGCCTATGTGCAGGTGTTTGGCAATGATTTCTTCCAGCGCCAGGGTGCGGTGCGCTTTGCGCGCACGCTGGAGCTGCCGGCCAACCGCGGTCGGATTCTTGACCGCAACGGCCTGATCCTGGCATCGAGCGTGCCCGCGGCCAGCATCTGGGCCATTCCCGAAGACGTGGAAAAGGAAGACCCGCAAGTCCAGGCCAAGCTGCGGCAGCTGGCCAAGCTGCTGGAGATGACGCCGGCCAGCCTCGACGCCAAGCTGGCCGACGAAGACAAGACCTTTGTCTGGATCAAGCGCCAGCAGGACTGGGACATCGGCGAGAAGATCAAGGCCCTGGGCATCAAGGGCATCTACCAGCGCAAGGAATACAAGCGCCAGTACCCCGAAGGCGAGCCCGCGGCCCACGTGGTCGGCTTCACCAACGTCGAGGACCAGGGCCAGGAAGGCATGGAGCTGGCGTTCAACAAGGAGCTGGGCGGCAAGGCCGGGTCCCGGCGCGTGATCAAGGACCGGCTGGGCCGGGTGGTCGAAGGCGTGGGCGAAGAGGTGCCGCCCATGGACGGCCAGGACATCCAGCTGTCCATCGACAGCAAGGTGCAGTACTTTGCCTACCAGAAGCTGCGTGATCAGGTAGAGAAGTTCAAGGCCAAGGCCGGCAGCGTGGTGGTCATGGATGCGCGCACCGGCGAATTGCTGGCACTGGCCAACTACCCCAGCTATGTGCCGGACAAGCGCCAGCACCTGACGGGCGAACAGCTGCGCAACCGCGCGATCACCGATGTGTTCGAGCCCGGCTCGACGATGAAGCCCATCACCATCGGCATTGCGCTGGAAACCGGCAAGTTCAAGCCAGACACGCCGATCGACACGACGCCCGGGCGCATCAATGTGACCGGCTCGACCATTTCCGATACGCACAACTACGGCCTGCTGACGGTGGCCGGTGTTATCCAGAAGTCGAGCAACGTCGGCACGACCAAGATTTCCCAGCAGCTCACCGCCCAGCAGATGTGGGAAGGTTTCTCGGCCGTGGGCTACGGCCAGAAGCCGCAGAATGCCTTCCCAGGCGCGGCCAGCGGCCGCCTGCGCCCTTACAAGACCTGGCGGCCCGTCGAGCAGGCCACCATGTCCTACGGCTACGGCCTGTCGGCCAGCCTGCTGCAGATGACGCGCTCGTACACGGTGTTCGCCAACGACGGCCGGGTGATTCCCGCGACCATGCTCAAGCGTGACGAGCCGCCCGTGGGCGTGCCTATCTTTTCCGAGCGCACGGCCAACCAGGTGCGCCAGATGCTGGCCCTGGCAGCGGGCCCGGGCGGCACCGGCCAGAAGGCCCAGACCGTGGGCTACTCGGTGGGCGGCAAGTCGGGAACGGCGCGCAAGCAGGTCGGCAAGAACTATGCCGCGGGCAAGTACCGCGCCTGGTTCACCGGCCTGGCCCCTGTGGACAAGCCGCGCGTGATCGTCTCGGTGATGGTCGACGAGCCCACCCAGGGCAGCGTCTACGGCGGCACGGTCGCCGCGCCCGTGTTCAGCGAAGTGGTCCAGCAGACGCTGCGGCTGATGGGCGTGCAGCCCGACATGGCCGTGGTGCCGCAAATCGTCGCCAACCCGGTGGAGGAGTCCCTGTGAGCATTTTTCAACTGACTTCCACGCCGCAGGCCTATGAATGGCTGCGCAGCCGGGTCAAGGGCGGCCTGCAGACCGACAGCCGCCAGGTCGCACCCGGCGATGCCTTCATTGCCTGGCCGGGCGCCGCCACCGATGGTCGCGCCCATGTGGCCATGGCCCTGGCGCGCGGCGCCGTGGCCTGCCTGGTCGAGGCCGAAGGCGTGGACGCTTTCAACTTTGACGATGCGCGCATTGCCGCGCTGCCAGGCCTCAAGGCCGCCAGCGGCGAGATTGCCGCATTGTGGTTCGACCGGCCCAGCGAACAGCTGCAGGTGCTGGCCGTCACGGGCACCAACGGCAAGACCACCACCGCCTGGTGGCTGGCCCATGCGCTGGCCCAGCGCGCGCTGGACGGCAAGCAGGGTTGTGCCCTGGTGGGCACGCTGGGCGTGGGCGTTCCGCCGCGGCTCGAAGACACGGGCATGACCACGCCCGACCCGGTGCGCCTGCAGCGCGCGCTGCGCGAGTACGTGGATGCGGGCGTCGCCGCCTGTGCCATGGAAGCTTCGTCCATAGGCCTGGCCGAGCACCGCCTGGCGGGCACGCGCATACGCGTGGCCATCTTCACCAATTTCACCCAGGACCACCTGGACTACCACCTGAACATGGACGCCTATTGGCAGGCCAAGAAGGCCTTGTTCGATTGGCCCGGCCTGCAGGCGGCAGTGATCAATGTGGACGACGCCCATGGCGCCCGCCTGTGGGCCAGTCTGCAGGCGCGCGATCTCGATGTCTGGAGCGTGTCCACGCAGGGTCCGGCGCGCTTGCAGGCCAAGGACATCAGCCTGGGCCGCGAAGGCCTGCAGTTCACCGTGATCGAAGAAGCGCACAGCCATGTGCTGCAGACCCGCCTGGTCGGACAGTACAACGTGACGAATCTGCTGGGCGTGCTGGCCTCGCTGCGCGCGCTGGGTCTGAGCCTGGACCAGGCCGTGGCGGCCTGCGACCAGCTCGAACCCGTGCCCGGGCGCATGGAGCAGATCGTCCAGCCCGGCCAACCGCTGGTGGCCATCGATTACGCACACACGCCGGATGCACTGGAGCAGGCGCTCAAGGCCTTGCGGCCCGCCGCGCGCCAGCGCGGCGGTCGCCTGTGGTGCGTGTTCGGCTGTGGCGGCAACCGCGATGCGAGCAAGCGCCCGCTGATGGGCGAGATGGCCCAGCGCCACGCCGACTGCGTGGTGGTGACCAGCGACAACCCGCGCAACGAAGATCCGGACGCCATCATGGCCCAGATCCTGGGCGGCATGTCGCCGTCCAAAGTGCTGCATTCGGAAGTGGACCGCGCGGCGGCCATTGCCCAGGCGCTGACCGAAGCCGGTCCCAAGGATGTGGTGCTGATCGCCGGCAAGGGACACGAGGAATACCAGGAGAGCGGGGGCGTCAAGCGTCCGTTTTCCGACATGGCCCAGGCGCGCAAGGCGCTGGCGGCCCGCGAAGGAATGCACCGGTCATGATGACCTTGAACCAAGCGCTGGCCCTGATCCAGCCCCACATCCCCCATGCCCGTCTGGTCGGCGACGGCCAGACCCTGGTCACGCGCGTGCACACCGACACGCGCAGCCTGCAGGCCGGCGATTTGTTCGTGGCCCTCAAGGGCGAGCGTTTCGACGCCAACGATTTCCTGGCCCAGGCCAAGGCCAGCGGCGCGGCCGCGGCCATTGGCCATGGCGGCCGCCTGGTGCAAGCCGGCCTGTCCGGCATCGAAGTCGATGACAGCCTGGCCGCGCTCGGCGCCCTGGGCGCTGCCTGGCGCGCCCAGTTTTCCCTGCCGCTGATCGCCGTCACCGGCAGCAACGGCAAGACCACGGTCACGCAGATGATCGCCGCCATCCTGTCGGCCCAGGCCGGCGATGCCGCCCTGGCCACGCGCGGCAATTTCAACAACGACATCGGCGTGCCGCTGACGCTGCTGCGCCTGACGGCCGCCCACCGCCTGGCGGTGGTCGAGCTGGGAATGAACCACCCGGGCGAAATCGCCCAGCTGGCGCGCATGGCCCAGCCTACGGTGGCGCTGGTCAACAACGCCCAGCGCGAGCACCTGGAGTTCATGCACACGGTGCAGGCCGTGGCCGAGGAAAACGGCGCCGTGCTGGCCGCGCTGCCCGCCGATGGCGTGGCCGTGTTCCCGGCGGGCGAAGAATTCTCGGCGCTGTGGCAAGGCCTGGCGCAAGAACGCAGCTGCCTGCAGTTTGGCGACCGTGCGCAAGGCGCAGTTGCGGCCGGCGCACCGGTGCATGCGCTGGCGGCGCAGTGGGCGCAAGGCGCCTGGCAGGTGCGCATTGCCACGCCCCAGGGCGAATTCGAGGCGCGCCTGCAGATTGCCGGGCGCCACAACGTGCGCAATGCGCTGGCCGCCACTGCCTGCGCGCTGGCCGCGGGCGTGCCGCTGGCGGCGATTGCCGCGGGCCTGAGCGCCTTCCAGCCGGTGACCGGACGTTCGCGTGCCTTGAGCGTGGCGATCCAGGGCCGCAGCATCACGGTGGTCGATGACAGCTACAACGCCAACCCCGATTCCATGCGGGCCGCGATCGACGTGCTGGCCGAGCTGCCCGCGCCGCGCTGGCTGGTGATGGGCGACATGGGCGAAGTCGGCGACCAGGGGCCGCAGTTCCACGCCGAGGCCGGTGCCTATGCGCGGGAAAAAGGCATCGAACGGCTGCTGGCGCTGGGAGCGCAAAGCACGCATGCGGCCTCCGCCTGCGGCGCGGCAGCCCAACATTTCGAAGACATGGCATCGCTGCTGGCAGCGGTGCGGGAAGGGTTGCCCGCGGTGGGCAGCCTATTGATCAAGGGATCTCGGTTCATGAAGATGGAACAGGTAGTGCAGGCCGTTCAGGCCAGCGCAGACGCAAGCCCCCAAGCAGCATCGGAGTCCACATGCTGCTGATACTTTTCCAATGGCTGCAAGGCTTGTCGCCGGAATTCGGCTTTCTGCGGGTCTTCCAGTATCTGACGCTGCGCGCCGTGATGGCCGCGCTCACCGCCCTGGTGATCGGTCTCGCGGCCGGCCCGCGCGTGATCCGCCTGTTGACTTCGCTGAAGATCGGCCAGCCGGTGCGCGGCTACGGCATGGAAACCCATCTGGTCAAGAGCGGCACGCCCACCATGGGCGGCGTGCTGATCCTGTTGTCCATCGCCATTTCCACGCTGCTGTGGTTCGACCTGTCGAACCGCTTCGTCTGGATCGTGCTGCTGGTGACGCTGGGTTTTGGCGCCATCGGCTGGGTCGATGATTGGCGCAAGGTGGTCAACAAGGACCCCGAAGGCATGCGTTCGGGCGAAAAGTACTTCTGGCAGTCGGTGATCGGCCTGCTGGCCGCGCTCTACCTGGTGTTCAGCATTTCCGAGAACAACAACGTCCAGGTGTTCGAGCTGTTCATCCGCTGGGTGCAGTCGGGCTTCTCCATGGACTTGCCGCCCAAGGCCGGCCTGCTCGTGCCTTTCTTCAAGGAAGTCAGCTATCCGCTGGGCGTGCTGGGCTTTGTCATCCTGACCTATCTGGTGATCGTGGGATCGAGCAACGCCGTCAACCTGACGGACGGCCTCGACGGCCTGGCCATCATGCCGGTGATCATGGTCGGCTCGGCGCTGGGCGTGTTCGCCTATGTGACGGGCAGCGTCAACTTCGCCAAGTACCTGCTGTTTCCGCACATTCCCGGCTCCGGTGAACTGCTGATCTTCTGCTCTGCCATGGCGGGCGCGGGTCTGGCTTTCCTGTGGTTCAACGCCCACCCGGCCCAGGTCTTCATGGGCGACGTCGGCGCGCTGGCCCTGGGCGCGGCGCTGGGCACGATCGCCGTGATCGTGCGCCAGGAAATCGTGCTGGCCATCATGGGCGGCATCTTTGTCGCCGAAGCCGTGTCGGTGATGCTGCAGGTGGTCTGGTTCAAGTACACCAAGAAGCGCTACGGCCAAGGACGTCGTCTGCTGAAGATGGCGCCGCTGCACCACCATTTCGAGAAAAGCGGCTGGAAGGAAACGCAGGTCGTGACCCGTTTCTGGATCATCACCATGCTGCTGTGCCTGATCGGCCTGTCGACGCTGAAACTGCGATGAATACCGCTTCCACTCCACTGCCCACCGACGGCTTGCTGCCGGACGAGACGGCGTCCGTGTCCGAGGCGACGGACGTTGCGGCCTTGCCCGTGGTGGACGTCGCTCAGGCTGACGCAGTGCCCGAGACGACGGCAGCGCTGCCGCTCGATGTTCCCGCGCCGGCACAGCCCGTGCCGCCATTGAGCAGCCTGCGTGCGGCCGAAGACGCCGCGGCCTTCGTGGCCCAGATTTTTGCCCAGGTGGCCGCGCCCGACGCCTCCCCCGAGCCAGGCGCCGATGCGGTCCTGGCGGCGCCTGAAGCCGAAGCTGCGCTGCCGCCCGTGCCCGCGGGTTGGCCGCAGGCGGACGCTCTGCCGCTGCAAGGCCAGCAACTGCTGGTGCTGGGCCTGGGCGCTTCGGGCCTGGCCATGGCCCGCTGGTGTACCCGTCTGGGTGCGCAGGTCACGGTGGCCGATACGCGTGAAGCGCCGCCACAGCTGGCGGTGCTGGCGCAGGAGCTGCCCCAGGCGCGCTTTGTCGCCGGCGCCTTCGATGCGGCCCTGCTCGACGGCCAGAATTTCGCTGCGGTCTACCGGTCTCCCGGCCTGAGCCCGGCGCAGGTTGCGCCCGTGCTCGATGCGGCCCTGGCCCTGGGCATGCGCCTGGGCGGCGAGCTCGATCTGTTTTCCCTGGCCTTGCAGGCCTTGGCCACGGGCCACGGTTACCATCCGGCGGTGCTGGCGATCACCGGCACCAACGGCAAGACCACGGTCACCTCGCTCACGGGCCAGCTGCTCGAACATGCGGGCCTGAGCGTGGCCGTGGCCGGCAATATCGGCCCGACCCTGCTGGACACGCTGGCCGGCCATATCGATGCCGGCAATCTGCCCCAGGCCTGGGTGCTGGAGCTGTCGAGCTTCCAGCTCGATGCGGCCACGGGTTTCGAGCCTACGGCCGCGGCCGTGCTCAATATCAGCCAGGACCATCTGGACTGGCATGGCAACCTCGCGGCCTATGCCGCGGCCAAGGCCCGGATTTTCGGCACCCAAGGCCTGATGGTGCTCAACCGCGAAGACGAGGCCGTCATGCAGATGCTGCCGGCGCCCACGCGCGTCAAGTTGCAGCGCCCGCAGGAGCGTGCCCACGTGACTTTCGGCGGCGACATGCCGCGCCGCCCGGGCGACTTCGGCATCGAAGTCGTGGCCGGCATGGCCTGGCTGGTGCGGGCGCTGGAAGCCGACGAGGCCGGCAAGCGCGCACGCGCGCCGCAGGACGATTTGCACATCCAGCGCCTGATGCCGGCCGATGCGCTGCGCATCCGCGGACGGCACAACGCCATCAACGCCTTGTCGGCCCTGGCCCTGGCCACGGCCGCGGGCGGCGCGCTCGCCCCCATGCTGTTCGGTCTGCGCGAATACCGCGGCGAGCCGCACCGTGTCGAGCCTGTGGGCGTGGTCGGCGAAGTCGAGTACTTCGATGACAGCAAGGGCACGAACGTGGGCGCCACCGTGGCCGCCCTGACCGGTCTGGGGGCCGATAGACGCCTGGTGGTCATCATGGGCGGTCAAGGCAAGGACCAGGATTTCTCGCCGCTGGCCGCGCCCGTGGCGCGCTATGCGCGCGCCGTGGTGCTGATCGGGCGCGATGCGCCGCTGATCCGCGCGGCCCTCGAAGCCAGCGGCGTGGCGCTGCTCGCGGCCGACTCCATGGTCCAGGCCGTGGCTGTCGCCCAGGCCCAGGCCCGGCCCGGCGATGCCGTGCTGATGTCGCCGGCCTGCGCGAGTTTCGACATGTTCAAGGATTACGAAGACCGTGCGCACCAGTTCGTGCAGGCAGTCCAGGGCCTGGCGCAGGACGCCGGCCATGACCTGGAGGGCTGGGTGTGAGCGCCGTTTCCGCCTTCACGCAACGCCTGGGCGCCTGGTTCGGCGGCCTGTCGGAAAAGGCCGTCGATGTGCTGCCGGTGCGCGTGGGCGGACCGCAGTACCGGCGCCCCACGGTCACGCCCGCCAGCGTGCTGGGCCTGGACCAGGCGTTGATCTGGATGGTCATCGGGCTGCTGGCCTGGAGCATCGTGATGGTGTATTCGGCGTCGATCGCGATGCCCGACAACCCGCGCTTCGGCAAGATTGCGCCCACCCATTTCCTGGTGCGCCACACCATGTCGATCGCCATGGCGTTTGTCGGCGCGCTGCTGGCCTTCCAGGTGTCGATGGCCACCTGGGAGCGCATGGCGCGCAAACTGTTTATTTTCTCGCTGATTCTGCTGGTGGCCGTGCTGATCCCCCATGTGGGCACGGTGGTCAACGGCGCGCGGCGCTGGCTGTCGCTGGGCATCATGAATTTCCAGCCCTCGGAGCTGGCCAAGTTCGCGGTGCTGATCTATGCGGCCGACTACATGGTGCGCAAGATGGCGGTGAAGGAGCGGTTCTTCCGCGCCGTGTTGCCCATGGGCGCGGCCGTGGTGGTGGTCGGCGTGCTGCTGTTGGCCGAGCCCGACATGGGCGCCTTCATGGTGATCGTGGTGATCGCCATGGGCATCCTGTTCCTCGGCGGCGTGAACGCACGCATGTTCTTCCTGATCGCCTTCCTGGTGGTGATGGCCTTCGTCATCATGATCGCCTTGTCCGACTGGCGGCGCGAGCGGATTTTTGCCTACCTCAACCCCTGGGACGAAAAGCACGCCCTGGGCAAGGGCTACCAGTTGTCGCATGCGCTGATTGCCATCGGCCGCGGCGAAATCTTCGGCGTGGGCCTGGGACGCAGCGTGGAAAAGCTGCACTGGCTGCCCGAAGCGCATACCGACTTTCTGCTGGCCGTGATCGGCGAGGAGTTCGGACTGATAGGCGTGCTGACGCTGATCGTCATGTTCCTCTGGATCACGCGCCGCATCATGCACATCGGCCGCCGCGCCGTGGCCCTGGACCGGGTGTTTGCCGGTCTGGTCGCGCAGGGTGTGGCCATCTGGGTGGGCTTTCAGTGCTTCATCAACATGGGGGTGAACCTCGGAGCCCTGCCCACCAAGGGGCTGACCTTGCCTTTCATGAGCTTTGGGGGATCGGCGATTTT
>JAMNYN010000727.1 GCA_023622805.1 Pseudomonadota bacterium
GCCCCTTGGGACAGGGCGGCCAGAGGCAGATCCGTGGAGCCCGTCAGGCCTGCCGCGCCGTAGCTGCCTTGCACGACGGGCAGCACCACGCGGCCGCTGCGTTGAATCGCCCGCGCCAGCAGCAAGTCATCGCCGGGGTAGTCCAGGTCTTCTTCGTTGAACAGGATGTCCATGCCTATGGCCAGGGGGGCTTGCGGGGCAATCTGTTGCAGCAGTTGCGCATGCAGCGCACGTCGCCAGGGCCAGCGGCCTATGGCTGCGAGGCTGGCGTCGTCGATGGCGATGATGACGATGTCGGGCGAGGCCTGGGGCTGGTACAGCCCGCTGGCGATGTCCTGCACGGCAGCGTTGGTGCGGTCGAAGTGCCCGGGTCCGCTGAACCACAGCACCAGCGCAAAAATGGCCGCGGCCAGCGCCGCCCATTCAAGGCGTTGCCAGCGAAAACCGCGGCGGGAGCTGGGGACTGCGCGAGACAAGGACGGCGCGGCCTTCAGGGCCGGTGCACAAACAGTCCGGCGCCGTTGCGCAGGCGCTGGCCGGAACCGTCCAGCACGGTGCTGCCGGCGGCAAACTCGCGGGCCGCGGAAAAGCGGCTGCGCAGGCCGTTGGCATCTATGACTTGCAATTGCACGTAGTAGTTGCCGGGCGCCAGCGTGCTGGCGGACCAGCGTGGCTCGTCGAGCACGGCGTCGAACAGCACCTCGCTGAAGTCCAGGTCGCTGGCCACCTTGAGGCGGTAGCTTTGGCCTGGCTGGCCGGGCCAGCTGAGCTGGGCGGTGTCGCCCGCGCTGCCCAGGTCGATATCGGCGGCGGACAGGGTCGGTGGCGGTGGGGCCACGCTGAACGCCTGGCCGGCGGCGAACGGGCCCTGGTCGGCGGCTTGGGTGGGCGTGCTGCGGATGCTGGCGGCGCGCCACTGGTAGCTGCCCGCGGGCAGCGCGGCCACGGACAGCTGGCATTCGCCGGCCTGACCATCGAGTACCGGCTGGGCAAATCCCGCATCGCCCGCGACCTGGATGCGATAGGCGACGGCGCCGGGAACGCCGGTGCATTGCAGCGTGCCGGCATTCAGCGGAAGGATGCCGGCGGCGGCGGGCGCCTGGTAGAGCGGTGGCACAGGCTGGGTCTTGACGCGGATGCTGCGTTGCGCCACACGCCCGGGAATGCCTTGGGCGTCGATGGCGCGCACGGCCAGCAGGTAGTCGCCGTCGTCGACGGCGGCCATGCGGATCTGGGGGCTGTCGCTGGTGGCGCTGCGCACCACCTGGCTGAATTGCGCATCCCCGGCCACTTGCAGCTGGTAGCTGCTGGCACCGGCGACCGCGGGCAAGGCGATGTCCAGCCAGTAGGCATCTTCAAAGCGTTCGGGCAGGCCCGTCACATCGGGGGCGGCCAGCAAGGCGCTGGGCGGGCCTCGGCGGCCGTCCGCCGCGATGGCCAGGCCCTGGCCCGCGGTGAGTACCGGTTCTGGCGCCGCGCCGCGGCGGCGACTGTTGGCTGCATCCGCCGCAGCCACGGCCACGGCGCCTTCGTCGACTGCGGCGATGGTGCGTCCGCTCGCGTCGACCTGGACGGAAAAACGGGTGCCGCGCACGCTGGTCGAGGCCACGGGCGTGCGGATTTCAAAGCGGCGTGGATTGGCCGGCTCGGGCGTGACCGAGGCGTCGAGTCCGCCGGAATGCAGCTCGAGCACCGATTGCAGGCTGCCGGCGCGGCCACGTCGGCGCATTTGCTGCAGCTGCACGTCGGACTGGGCCTGCACGCGCACCAGCGAGCCGTCGGCCAGGCGCACGGCGACGAAAGCGTTGGGGTCCAATTGGAGTTGATCGCCTTCCTGCAGCACTTCGCCCGCCTGCAGGTTGCGGCGCTGGGCGGGCAGGTCACGGCTGTCGGCGCTGTGGCGGGCGGGCGAGATCGCCACCGCCCGGCCCTGCACGAATTCGATGGAGGCCGTGGCCATTTGCAGCAGCTTGTCGGGAAAGCGCAAGGTGAAGCCCGGCTGCAGTCGCAAGGGATTCGCCACGCGGTTGAAGGACTGCAGCTCGGGCCACAGACGGTGGTCGCCCAGGTAGTGCTGCGCGATCTGCTCCAGCGTATCGCCAGGCGCCACGCGGTGGGCAATCAGCCCGTCCACCACGAGCGGCGGCGCCGCATGCGCCGCTGTGCCCAGCCCCAGCACCAGGATCATCAAGGCTTGCTGCAGGGCCTTGGGGGTGGTCCGCGCAGTGTTCGGCGGGGGATGTGCGGGGACTGCGGGGCGAAGGACAATCATGGGCGGGGGGAGTTCCAAAAAAAGAGGCGGCCAGGCCGCCAATGTTTGCTGCGGGCTAAGGGGCCGCCGCGGTATCGGTCAAGGTTGCGGGAGGCTGGTGCATATCCAGCCGATATCCATAGCCGTAGATGGCGGAAATCGCGTATTGCTGGCCGGGGCGCAGGTTCAGCAACTGGCGCAGGCGCGAGATATGGGTGTCCAGCGAGCGCGACAGCACTTCGGCGCTTTGTCCCCAGATCGCATCGCGCAGGTGGTCGCGCGACATCAGCCGGCCTTCGTTCTGGAACAGCAGCAGCGCCAGCGCGTATTCGCGGTGGGTCAGCTCGACCGGCTGCCCGTTGAATTCCAGCGACTGGGTGGAGGTGGTGAAGCGGTAGGGGCCGAACGCCTGCACGTCATCCTGGCTTTGCGGATAGGCACGGCGCAGCAGGGCCTGGATGCGCGCGGTCAGTTCGCCCACGCGCACGGGCTTGACCATGAAGTCGTCCGCGCCGCAGGCCAGGCCGGCGACGATGTCGCTTTCCTCGCTGCGGTGGGTGATGAACAGAATGGGCAGGTCCAGGCCTTCCTGGGCGCGCACCCACTGCACCACTTCCGGACCGGAGATGTCGGGCAGTTCCCAGTCGACGATCAGCAGGTCGAAAGTCTCGCGCCGCATGTCCTGCATCAGCGAGGCGCTGGTGGCGTGGGTGCGGCAGATGTGGCCCGCGCCCTGCACCACACGCTGCATCATTTCCAGATGCAAGGGGTCATCGTCCAAGGCGGCAATGCGGCGCATCAGGCTTCCTTTGTGTTCAGGCGTTGGCGGCGGCCAGCAGCTGGTCCAGGGCCTGGGCGACGTCCTCGCTGCCCACGCCTTCCACGGGCGCCAGGCGCGAGGCCAGATCGGCCATTGCCGCCGTTCCCTGCTGCTGCAGTTTGGCAATGCTCTGGCCGGCTTCCTTGGGCGCATCAAAGCCCGTGCTTTGCAGCAGCAACTGGCCGGAGGCGGACAGCAGCTTGAAATAGAACTTGCCGTCCGCTTCGCGGTACTGCTTGAACTGGGGCAGCGCCGACTTGTGGGCCTTGGCGCTTTGCGGGGCTTCGACCTTGGCCAGGCTGCGCAGGCCGACCGCCTCGCGCAGCTGGCGCATGTAAGGCGTGGCCAGCGCACGCGCGCGGGCGCCGCCAGCGAGCAGCACTTCTTCGATCTGCGCCGGATCGGCCATCAGGCTTTCGTAGCGCGCACGCATGGGCGCGATTTCCAGGTCCAGGCGCTCGAAGACGAGCTGCTTGGCGTCACCCCAGGCGATGCCCTGGGCGTACTGCTGGCGCAGCGCGTCGCTTTCCTCTGGCGTGGCAAAGGCCTGGTAGAGCTGGAACAGGGCCGAGCCTTCGACTTCCTTGGGCTCATCGGGCGCGCGCGAATCGGTGGTGATGCCGTTGATCAGCTTGCGCAACTGCTCGCGTGGCGTGAACAGCGGGATGGTGTTGTTGTAGCTCTTGCTCATCTTGCGGCCGTCGAGGCCGGGCAAGGTGGCGACGTTGTCGTCGATCACGACTTCGGGCAGCACCAGCAGTTCGCCGTAGAGGTGGTTGTAGCTGGACGCGATGTCGCGGGCCATTTCCAGGTGCTGGACCTGGTCGCGGCCCACGGGCACCTTGTTGGCCTGGAACATCAGAATGTCGGCGGCCATCAGCACCGGATACATGAACAGGCCGGCCGTGACATCGGCGTCGACATCGTTGCCCGCGGCCACGTTCTTGTCGACCGAGGCCTTGTAGGCATGGGCGCGGTTGAGCAGGCCCTTGCCGGTGACGCAGGTCAGCAGCCAGCACAGCTCGGGAATCTCAGGCACGTCGGACTGGCGGTAAAGCACGACTTTTTCCGGATCCAGCCCGGCGGCCAGCCAGGTCGCGGCGATTTCCAGCGTCGAGCGCTGCACGCGCGCCGGGTCGGAGCACTTGATCAGCGCGTGGTAGTCGGCCAGAAAGTAAAAGCTCTGCACGTCGGCGCGCTGGCTCGACAACACGGCCGGACGAATGGCGCCCACGTAGTTGCCCAGATGGGGGGTGCCCGAAGGGGTGATGCCGGTGAGAAAGCGGGTAGTAGACATGGGAGACAAAAATATTTCGCAAAAACAAAAGAGAGGATCAGCGCAGCAGCAG
>JAMNYN010000201.1 GCA_023622805.1 Pseudomonadota bacterium
ATGCGTCACCCTTCAATTGGAATTGAACACCCGAGAAATCATGGTCATGCGCATTGACCTGGCCACCCCACCAGTTCAGCACCTCGATATAGAAACGACCATTGTTGTAGATCTGGAAATAGAAATCCGAAAAGGTGTTCAATGTCTGGACGGCCCGGATGGGGCCATATTCCAGCAATTCCAGTTGATTCCGGAGATCACCCAGAAAGCTCAGATCGGTATCGTGCGTCAATTCCCAGACGACATCGGAGAAAACATCGCTGTTGTAATTTTCCTGCTGCCAGCGTTTTTCTATTTTCTCCGTCAAACCGATCAGGTTCTGGTAGAAGGCGGTCATCGTGTTCATTTAATGCACCTCCAGCAATTCACGGCAGCCGTGAACCAGTTCGATCGCGCGTGGCAGGCATACCTCCTCGACGCGAGGGTGGTGGAGCACACTGTTGATAGCGGCGAGGGTCTGCGCTGTAAGCCGAGGGGTAGCGGGATGGACGCGGCGCTGATGTACTTCACCGATATAGGTCTTGCGCGCCTGCAACAGCTCCGTAGATACGACGATGCTGTGTACCACCTTGTCCATCGGTCGGGGGCGTGAGAGGATCGCTGACTGCGCCCAATAGTCGGACAGGGTCAGGGTTTGGTAGTTGAAGTGGCCATGGTTGAGCTCGTCAATAAATACTAGGGTGTGGGTGAGTTCATGGACCAGCATCTCGACGAGGTCCACCTGGCACAGGCGTTCCTCAAGGGCGAACCAGATCAAGCCGATCAGACCGTTAGAGGTGCCGCCGTGAGCGCGCTGACCGTGGCGATTGCGCAGGGAACGGCTGATTGCGATGCTGTGGACGGCCGCGCGTAGCAGGTTGTATTGTTCAGGGCGTCTGGCGGCGATGAAGTCGAGCGCGTCCTCGATGTCGCGTTTGCGGGCGGCGATGTCGATGCTATCCGGGGAGCAATCGACCATTTTTTCCTGATCCAAGTCGTTGAGCCGGCTGCCCGCGATACGCTCTAGCAGTTTGTGCGTCAGGGTCGCATCCTGCACTATCAGGTCAGCAGACTCGTTGATGGCCGGGTCGCCATGGAATCGTTTGATGAAACTCCGGTAGGGCGCGCGAAGATCTTCGGCGGTACTTATCCTGCTGTTGATGAATGGCGCTGAGATCTTGTAGATGCTTGCAATGTTTTTGCTGAATCCGTCCAGTGCATACATGGTGAAGTTCCCCCTCTGAAAAGGCGACGCAGACCTGCGCCTGCGTCGCTTCAGCGCTGGATGATCAATCGAAGGCAATCATGATCATGCTGGCGTTCTGGTCGATGTTCTCGAATCCTCCTTGCACGTTTTTGGCAGTTTGCTCGAGCGCCGCCTGGGTGATCGCTTCCACAATGGATTCGACGGACATGGTGGCAGCTTGCTGTTGCTTCATTTCCATTTTTTACTCCTTGAGGTTGGTGACATATTTCGCGACATGGAACCTTCTATTTTTCAATAAATCTAGATGCTCGGCGTGTGACTTGTATCGCTAAGAATTTAAGTAAATTCCTGGCGAATTCTGTACCAAATTAAACTGGATGCAGTTGGTAACTAAAGTGGACGCCATTAACATCTAGAGTGGCTGCGGTTAACATCCTGGGTGGATGGGAATAAAATAAAAATTAGATGGGGTCAGCATCGAAAATGGCTGGTTTCAACCGATGCACTCATGTCGCGAAAGAATTCTATGCTCGGGAGGTTCATTGTTTTTAATATCCAATAACCTCTCCAAGGTCAATGCAGCTGCAAGAGTTATTTCTTGTCTGAAGGCGTGCAATTTCATGGGCGGTAACGGCGCCACTCATACCGCTTGGGTGCGGATGTCAGTTCTTAGACGTGTGACGTGGTGGTGGTGCCGCCGCGGGCTGGGGCGCCAACTACTGCAAGGCCTCCTGTAGTGGGGCGTCCAGCAAGGCTGGAGTACGGTGGATTGCAGGGGCTCGGCGGGACGGCCCAGGCTTGTGTGCTGCGCTGGGCTGTGGCGTGGTGTATGGTGACCACGACCGTGTCCCGCAATGGATGCCATAGGCGCGGCGGCGCAAGTTTACGATCCATTCGCACGGCTTAACGCACCACGGAACATGCCTGCAAACACCGCAATGCCCGACGGAGACCCGGCCCCGGCATCGCTGCAAGCCCAGCTTGCCGCCATTCGCGCCTGCCGGGTCTGCCGCGACCAGCCGCGCTACGGCCCGCCCTTGCCCCAGGAGCCGCGGCCCCTGCTGCAGGTGTCGCGCTCGGCGCGCATCTGCATCGCCGGCCAGGCGCCCGGCATCCGCGCCCATGACAGCGGCCGTCCGTTCAACGATCCCTCGGGCCAGCGCCTGCGGCAATGGCTGGCGCTGGACGAAGACACTTTCTACGACCCGCGCAAAGTCGCCATCCTCCCCATGGGCCTTTGCTTTCCCGGCCTGGGGCCGGATGGCAGCGACCTGCCGCCGCGCCGCGAGTGCGCGGAAATCTGGCGCACGCCGCTGTTTGCGCAGTTGCCGAATATCCGGTTGTTGCTGCTCGTCGGCGGCTATGCGCAGCGCTGGCATCTGGGCGCCGCCAACGCCAAAGCCGGGGTGAATGCAACCGCGCTGCGCTGGCGGGAGTTCCACGCGGCCGATGCGCGGGTGATGCTGCTGCCCCTGCCGCATCCCTCCTGGCGCAACAGCAGCTGGCTGAAGCGCAATCCCTGGTTCGAGGCTGAGCTGCTGCCGGTGCTGCAGGCCGAAGTGCGCGCGCTGCTGTAGCGCGAGGGCGGGCTTACTGCGCCATGTCCTCGGCGGGAATGACATGCACACCCGGCTTGGCGGCCAGGGCGGCTTCCAGCATGGCGCGGGCGACGTTTTGCGCCGGGCACAGGCGCCAGCGCCGGGGCAGCAGGGGCCCAAGCGCGCTCAGCAGCAGCGTCGCGGCGCGTTCGAAAGTGCGCGGTTCGGCGCGTTCGCCGGAGATCAGCCCGGGCTGGGCACAGGTCAGCGAAACAAAGCCTACATGCGCCAGGTCGTGCTCCAGCTGGCCTTTGACGCGGTTGTAGAAGATGCGCGACTGCCGGTTGGCGCCCATGGCGGAATTGAGCACATAGCAGGGCGTGCCGTGGGATTGGGCCAGGCGCGCGACCACCAGCGGGTAGTCGTGGTCGACACGGCGAAACGCGTCTTCCGAGCCGGCGACCTTGATGGTGGTGCCCAGCGCGCAGACCACGGCGTCGGCCTGCCACCAGGCGGCATCCACGGGCAGGGCGTCGTAGTCGACCAGGGGCGCATGGAGCTTGGCGTGGGACACGGTCAGCGCCCGGCGCACGGGGGCGGTCACCTGGGTGATGCGCTCGTCTGCCAGGGCCAGTCGCAGCACATGGCTGCCGACCAGGCCGCTCGCGCCTGCAAGCAAGAGTTTCATGGGAATGTCCTCGTAAAGGGGTTCAAGGCCTGCCCGCCGCCGCCCGCGTGCTGGCCCTGGCGATGACTTCAAAACCCACATCTTGCGCCGCCGTCACGCTTTCGCCGCGCATGCGGGCAATCAGCGCCGCCGCGCCCAGGCGGCCGATGTAGGCGCCGTCGACTTTCACGCTGGAAAGCGCGGGGATGCAGTCGACCGCCAGGGCCTGGTCGCCAAAGCCCAGCACGCCCATTTGCCGCGGCACTTGCAGGCCCAGGGCATGGGCCTGGGCGAGCACGCCCTGAGCCAGGGCGTCCGAGCTGCAGAACACGGCATCCGCCTGCGGGGCCTGGGCCCGCAGCGCGTTGAAGGCGTCGCGTCCGCGGCCGGTCTGGGGGCTGTCTTCGGGGAAGACGATTTGCACGGGTTCGGGGGCGCCGGTTTCCGCGGCCGCGCGCAGAAAGCCCTGGGCCCGCCGGTGGGCGCGGCTGTCATCGGAGCGCAATATGGCCGGGCGCTGGTAGCCGCAGGCCGCCAGGTGGCGGAACGCGGCCCTGCCGGCGTCTTCCTGCGAGAACCCGATGATAACGTCCAGCGGGTGGGGCGTGTAGTCCCAGAGTTCCACCACCGGAATGTCGGCGTTGAGCAGCAGGCGCCGAGCGCGTGCCGTGTGCTCGGTGCCGGTCAGCACCACGCCTTCGGGCCGGCGGCTGAGCATGGCCGCCAGCCAGGTCTCTTCGTGCGCCGGGTCGTAGCGGGAAATGCCCAGCGTGGTCTCGTAGCGCTCGGCCGCCAGGCTGGTGATGAGCGCATCCAGCATGTCGGAAAACAGCGAATGCCCCATGGACGGCACGATGGCGGCGACCAGCCGGGTTTGCCGGGAGGTCAGGCCGCCGGCCAGCGAATTGGGCACATAGCCCGATTGCTCCACGGCCTGGGCCACCCGGGTGCGCGTGGCCTCGGCCACCAGCTCCGGCCGGTGCAGGGCGCGCGAAGCGGTGATGGGCGAGACACCGGCCCGGTTGGACATGCTGCGCAGTGACTGAAATGATTGCCTTGTCATGATAGCCATGATCGCTGTCATTTCACGCTGATTTTTTATTGGTGTACATCCTCATCAGCAAACGGCGGGAACCTGGAATGATTGCGCAATCATTTCTGGAGACCCCGATGTACCGATCCAAGTTCGACCGACGCATTGCCCTGGCGGGGCTGCTCGTTGCGGCCGCAGCTCCTCTGGCCGTTCTGGCCCAGCCGGCCTATCCCAGCAAGTCCATCACGCTGGTGATTCCCTTTCCGCCGGGCGGCCAGACGGATGTGCTGGGCCGCCTGATCGGCGAGCGTCTGTCGCAGCGCCTGGGCCAGGCCGTGGTCGTGGAAAACCGGCCGGGCGTCAACGGCTCGCTGGCATCCGAGGCCGTGGCGCGGGCCAAGCCGGACGGCTATACGCTGGTCATCGGCGGCCCGGGCACGCATGCCATCAACCAGCTGGTCAACCCGAACGTGAAGTACGACGCGCGCAAGGATTTCACCCACATTGCCATGCTCAGCCGCGTGCCCATGCTGATGCTGGCTTCGCCGCAACTCAAGGCCGGCACCGTGGCCGAAGTCATTGCCCTGTCCAAGGCCCAACCGGGTTCCCTGAACGTGGCGCTGACGGGCATAGGCTCGTCCAGCCACATGTCGACCGAGCTGTTCAAGCAGACGGCGCAGATTGCCCTCAACGGCGTGCCCTACAAGGGTGATATGCCGGCGATGACGGACGTGATGGGCAGCCAGGCGGATCTGCTGTTCGTTCCGGCCACCTCGGCCCTGCCTTTCGTGCAGGGCGGCAAGCTGCGCGCGCTGGCGGTGACCGGCAGCAAGCGGCTGACCGCGCTGCCCGACGTGCCCACCATGGCCGAAGTGGGCCAGCCGCGCATCATCAACTATTCCTGGACCAGTCTGGCGGGCCCGGCGGGCATGCCGGCCAAGCTGGTGCAACAGCTCAACAAGGCCTGCCAGGAGATTCTGGCCCAGCCCGACGTGATCGCGCGTCTGACCACCATGAGCAATGAAGCCACTCCCGGAACACCGGCACAGGCTTCGAGCTTCATCAGCGCCGAAGTCGCGCGCTGGTCCGAGGTGGTGAAAGCCGGAAACATCCGCATCCAATAACTATGCTGCCCACCAATCATTTCAAACACGCGCTGCGTGCCGGCCGCGCCCAGATCGGCGTCTGGTCGACCATTCCCTCGTCCTATGTCTGCGAACTCGTCGCCGGTGCCGGCTATGACTGGATGCTGCTGGACACGGAGCACACGCCCACCGATGTGCCGCTGATGCTGCAGCAACTGCAGGCCGTGGCCGCGGCCCAGCCTGCGGCCCATGCGGCCCTGCCCACGCAGGCCGTCGTGCGACCCGCGTGGAACGATGCCGTGCTCATCAAGCGCTATCTGGACATAGGCGCGCAGAGCTTGCTGCTGCCCTTTGTGCAGAACGCGCAGCAAGCGCAGGCCGCGGTGGACGCCATCCGCTACGCCCCGGCCGGCATTCGCGGCATGGGCGGCTCCACCCGGGCCGCCAATTTCGGCCGCACCACCGACTATGTGGCGCGCGCCGCCGACGAGTTGTGCCTGCTGGTGCAGGTGGAGACGGCCGAGGCGCTGGAGCAGATCGAGGCGATTGCGGCCGTGGACGGCATCGACGGCATCTTCATCGGTCCCGCGGATCTGTCGGCCAGCCTGGGCTACCCCGGTCAGATGCGCCACCCGGTGGTGACTGCGGCCATCAACGACGCCATCCGCCGCATCCGTGCCTGCGGCAAGGCGCCGGGCATTCTGATGGTGGACGAGCAGCGCGCCCGCGAGTGCCTGCAGCTGGGCGCGCAGTTCGTCGCCGTGGCGCTGGACACGCTGGTCCTGCGCGACGGCCTGGATGCCGCGGCCAAGCGTTTTGGCGGCGCGGCCAGCGCGGCGGTGACTGCCAGCAGCTATTGAGAGACAGGCCCCATGAGTTTCGACACTTACTCCTGGCTGGCGCAGGCGCGGGCCCTGATAGGACCGGCCCATGTGCTGAGCACGTACAACGGCGACGACCTGGCCGCCTATACGC
>JAMNYN010000769.1 GCA_023622805.1 Pseudomonadota bacterium
TACAAGGACTACGACCTCGTCAACTGGGTGGGACTGTATGCGCCCGCCGGCACTCCCGCTGAGACCGTCTCGCGCTTGAACAAGGAGGTGGTGCGCATCATGAATTCACCGGATGTGCTGGCCAGAATGCAGAAACTCGGCGCCGACAGCAGCAACAAGTTCGATCCGCAGCAATTCAAAAAGTATGTGGAAGACGAAACCCGCAAGTGGCGCAAGACGATACAGCTGACCGGCGTCAGCGTCGAAAACTGAGGCGTTGACGCGCCCCAGCGCTGGCCATGGTGCCCATGAGAACTGTGCTCGCGCCGCTCCCCCTTCTCTTCCCGATCAGGTTTTTATGCAGCCCCTACGCGACACTGTGTACACCCATGCCGAGATGCAGGCGCTGCTGGCACCCCGCAGCGTCGTCATCATCGGCGCCTCCGCGCGGCCCGGTTCTTTTGGCGAGCGCACGCTCAAGCACTTGCGCGCCAGCTTCACCGGGCCGGTCTACCTCGTCAACCCGCAATATGCAGCCATTGGCGATGACAAGTGCCACCCGGACCTGCAGTCCCTGCCCGAGGTGCCCGACTGCGCCGTGATTGCCGTGCCGCGCGAGAAAGTGCATGCCCTGGTGGCCCAGTGTGTCGCACAGGGCATCCCTGGAGTGTTGATCTTTGCGTCGGGTTATGCGGAAACAGACCTGGAGGAACGCCAGGCCGAGCAGCAGGCGCTGGCCGATCTGGTCCGCGGCACCCGCACGCGCTTGGTCGGACCGAACTGCATCGGATTTGCCAACTACGCCGCCGGCATGCGCCTGTCGTTTGCGGAGTTTCCGGCCTGCGAAACCGGTGCGGGTGCCATCGGCATCGTCAGCCAGTCCGGGGCACTGGCCATGGCGCTGGCCCAAAGCTCGCACCAGGGCACGGCGGTGAGCCATGCACTGGCCTGCGGCAACATGTCCGATGTCGATGTGGCCGACCTCATCAGCTACCTGGTCCATGAGCCGTCCTGCCAGGCCATCGTCTGCCTGATGGAAGGCCATGAACACCCCGCACGCGTGGAGCAGGCAGCGCGCCGGGCGATGGCCGCGAACAAGCCGCTCATCGTGCACAAGCTGGGCAAGAGCCCCAAGGGGGTCTACGCAGCCTGGCGCCATACGGCCTCCACGGCCGGTACGCACGACAGCTGGAAAGCCTTGTTTGCGCGCTCTGGCGCGGTGCTGGTCGAGCATTTCGAGTCGATCATGGAAGTGGCCGGCTTCTTCGCCAAGGCGCCAAGGGCGCGCGGACGCGGCACGGCCATCCTCAGTACTTCGGGCGGCGCCTGCATCCTCGCGGCCGACAGCGCCGCCGCGCATGGCGTGGATCTGCCGCAGGCCAACGCCGCCAACGCCAAGGTGCTGGCGGATGCCATTCCCGACTTTGGCTATGCCCTCAATCCTTATGACACGACGGCGCAAGTCATCAGCGATCCTGCGTCGTTCACGGCCTGCGCCAGCGCGCTGATGTCCGACCCGGCATTCGATGCCCTGGTAATGCCCCAGATACAGGCCTACGACGCCGCCACACCGCGCATCGCGACGCTCAATGCGCAGGCGGGCTTGCACGGAAAGATCGCCTGCAATATCTGGCTCACCCAGTGGATGGGAGGGCCTGGCTACGCCCAGGCGGCGGCCTCACCGCATGTCGCGCTGTTTCGCTCGCCCGACACCTGTTTCTGGACGCTGGCGCAATGGCAAGAACGCCAGCAGGCGATGGATGCCCAGCCCGAACCCGAACGCCTTGCCCTGGAAAGCCAGCCATGATCAACAAGATAGCGGATTCCGTCGCCCAGACCATGGACGGCATTCAGGACGGCGCCACGGTGCTGATCGGCGGCTTCGGCACCGCAGGCGTTCCCAATGAACTCATAGACGGCCTGATCGCGCAGGGCGCGAAGGACCTCACCATCGCCTGCAACAACGCCGGCAATGGCGAAATGGGCCTGGCCGCGCTGCTCAAGGCGGGGCGCGTGCGCAAGATCATTTGCAGTTTTCCACGCCAGGCCGACAGCTATGTGTTCGACGCGCTCTACCGCAGCGGCAAGCTCGAACTCGAGCTGGTGCCGCAGGGCAATCTGGCGGAACGCATACGCGCGGCAGGCGCGGGCATTGGCGCCTTTTTTTGTCCGACCGGCTTTGGCACGCCCCTCGCGGGCCAGCGTGAAACGCGGGAAATCAATGGCCAATCGTACGTGCTGGAGTACCCCATCCATGGCGATGTCGCCCTGATCAAGGCCGAGCAAGGAGATCGCTGGGGCAACCTGACTTACCGCAAGGCCGCGCGCAACTTCGGCCCGGTGATGGCCATGGCGTCCAAGCGCACCATCGCCACCGTGCATGAGATCGTCGACCTCGGCGCCCTGGATCCCGAAGCCATCGTGACGCCGGGCATCTTCGTGCACCAGATCGTGCAGATCGACCGCATCGCCACGCAGGCCGGCGGTTTGAAGCCCACCACATAAGTCGCAACTCCACCATGACCTATCTTGCTCGCACCAAGGACCAGCTCGCCGCGCGCGTCGCTCAGGACATCTTCGATGGCGCCGTCGTCAACCTCGGCATCGGCCAGCCGACGCGGGTCGCCAACCATTTGCCCGCGGGCCGCGAAATCATTCTGCACAGTGAGAACGGCATTCTCGGCATGGGCTTGGCGCCGCCCCCTGGCGAGGAAGACTACGACCTCATCAATGCCGGCAAGCAGCCGGCGACGCTGCTGCCAGGCGGTGCGTATTTTCACCATGCCGACAGCTTCATGATGATGCGCGGCGGCCACCTCGACATCTGTGTGCTCGGCGCATTCCAGGTGTCCGCCAACGGCGATCTGGCCAACTGGAGCACAGGGGAAGCCGACGCCATCCCGGCCGTCGGAGGCGCCATGGATCTGGCCATCGGTGCCCGGCAGACCTGGGTGATGATGGACCTGCTCACCAAGCACGGCGAAAGCAAGATCGTCCGTGAATGCGGCTATCCGCTGACGGGCATCGCGTGCGTGAAGCGCATCTACACCGACCTGGCCACCTTGGAATGCACGTCCGACGGCCTGAAGCTGATTGACGCCGTGGAGGGTCTGGCACACGCCGAACTGGAGCGGCTGGTGGGGCTGCCGATCGCCGTGTGAAGTCGCCGCAGCCTCACCTTGCGGCGCGCGCAGGATACCGATAGAAACAGGCAAGGGCATCACTGGCACCGCAGCGTGGACCGGCGTAAGCTGTGATGCCGGTCAAGCGGATGCGCGCCATACGGCGCCCGACGGGACCGACCAAGCGAAAGGACTCGCCATGTTGTCCAACTCCGCAGTCACCACCATGCTTCCGGTCAGGAACATGGAGCGTGCACGCACCTTCTACGAAGGCTGCCTGGGCCTGCAACCCGGCGGCTTGCGGCCTGACGGTAAATTCGTTTACCGCGTGGGCGGCACCACCCTGGCACTGTTCCCCAAACCCGAAGGCACCAAGGCCGACCACACGGCCGTCAGCTTTCGCGTCACGGACATCGCCGCCAGCATCGATGAATTGAAGCGCGCCGGCGTGAGCTTCGAGGACTATGACTTCCCGGAACTGAAAACCGTCAACCATGTCTGCGTGCTGGGCGCGGAAAAAGCCGCCTGGTTCAAGGACACGGAAGGCAACTATCTGTGCATCCATGAGGACATTTCGGAGGGGTAGCTGGCCCGTCGCGGCCACAGGACGCTGTCAGCTTCATCTGCATCAAAACTCCGGATTGAAAAATCGGAATGAAAACAGGTGATTCACCCATCAGCTGCACTGCCAGCCCTGCACCGCGAGCGCCGCTGCGGCGCGCGCATGCAGCAGAGTACTCACCAACCCTATCCTGCGCCAGCCTTTCTCCCGCACGGCGATAACGGGCTCGGTGATGCCAAGCACCGGCAGCCCCGGTCGCACGGCCACCGCATCGGCAAGGGTGCTGCCCGTGTTGGAGCCTATCAGGATGACATCCGCACCCGCGTCTTTCGTCGCCTAAACCAGCAAATCGGTTGCGGCGGCCGTCTCGCCCAATTTCGCGGCCTGGATCAGCACGCTGAAATCCGGAGTGACCATCACCGACCGGAATGAATCCGAAGACCCCAGAGCCAGGCCTGCCGATGCGTGCATTTCCACATAGTAGATGGCGTTGGTCTTGGCGGCCATGCCAACAATCCCGGGAACCAGCTGCTGCTGCAGCGCAGCGTTGCTCTCTTGCATTCTCAGCCCGTTCATACGTATCGCGGATTGCATCAGAGACCCGTCCATGAAGCGCGGTAGAAGGCTGCTAGCTGTGATGTTTCAATAGGTTGTTCAACCGGACAGGTCTGGGAAACTGGAGTTACCACGCTTCAGCAACTCAGAGGAATCCTGCCGGATGAACAGCCATAAGAATGCCAGA
>JAMNYN010000507.1 GCA_023622805.1 Pseudomonadota bacterium
CAAGCCGAGGTATCGGCGCGTGGCAAGGATGTCATGCCCTTCAGCCTAACGGCCACGACCCACGTCTTTACAAAGAATGCTGAAGGTGGCGTGCAGCGTGTGGTGGCCAAGCTGCCCTCTGACAAAGCCCAGGTGAAGCTGGTTCGCCAGCACTTGCAGGAGATCCGTGCGCAGTTTCTTCAAGGTGACTTCTCAGGTCCCAGTCAGATTCATGGCCAAGACATGCCGGGACTGGCTGAGTTGAAAGCCGCCCCACCCGGTCACATCGCCATCGCCTACAAAGAGATCAAAGGCGGCGCTGAGTTGACCTACAAGACTGTCGATGCCTCTTTGGTCGCCGCTTTGCACAAGTGGTTTGATGCCCAGCTTTCAGACCACGGCAACGATGCCATGGAAGGCCATGAAAGCAAGTTGAAGCAGTAAGCCTCGGAGACATGCGACGACTTGATCGGTGCTGCATTCGTTTTGTCCCGTCAACAGGAACCGCACCGGGTTTCGTGGAGGCCGGTTGGTTTAAGTCAGGCCGCCACAGCCAGGGGGTCGCTTGGCCCCCACCTGGCCGATATTTCTTCCAGGCCTGTACGCACTCCCAAGTCCGTTGGCCCAGGAAAGGCGTGGCTCATCGTGGAGCTGCGCAAGCGGCGAATACCGGCGTCGCGCACCGCGCTCAGCGTAGGCATCTCGGAGTCCACCGTCAGTCTCGTTCTGGCACGGGCTGACCTGTCGCACATCGACAGCAAGAAGCCCAGGCGCATTGTGCGCCCCAGCCATCGCGTCACCGGCAACCGGCACCGCCCCCACAGTGGGGACTCCCATGTCCCGACGCAACGTCGCGGGAAGCAACCTGTCGACACTTCTCCGCTAACCACCAAAGCAGAAAAATCACCGGAGCACCTGACCTGACAAAGAGAGGAAGATGGATGCTGGCCAGCAAAATGGAGCTAACGATGCAAGAACAGCCTCCCGGACAGAGTGCACCCGCCGTCCCTCTTCCTGCGACCGGTGTCGACGGCCATCTGAAATCGGGCGGCCTTCCTGCCAGGGATGGCCAGGCGCTGGAGTACAGCTGTCCGATGCATCCGCAAATCCATCAGAAGAGCCCTGGGAAATGCCCCATCTGCGCAATGTTGCTGGAGCCTGCGGCTGCCACAGCACTGTCTGGCGATGGTGAGGGAAGCCATGGACACCCTCCCGCATCCGCGGACAACATCGCAAAGCGTGCAGAGCATGCTCACCATCAGCACGCCAGCCATGGCCATACTCAAGGCCATCAGGCCGTGGTCGGCACATCCCCCATCGTTGGCGACCCGGGCACCGAATACACCTGTCCAATGCATCCGCAGGTGCGTCAGATGGGGCCGGGAAGCTGTCCTATCTGCGGCATGGCCCTGGAGCCGGTGGTCGCGACGGCACAGACGGGCGACAGCCCTGAACTGCGGGACATGACCCGGCGGTTCTGGGTTGGCCTGGCACTGACGACACCGGTTTTTGCGCTGGAGATGGGTGGGCACCTGGTGAATCTTCACCATTTGATTGCGCAGCAGACCTCCAACTGGGTGCAGCTTGTAGTTGCCACTCCGGTGGTCCTGTGGGCGGGGTGGCCATTCTTTGTGCGGGCCTGGGCATCTCTGAAAAATCGCAGCCTGAACATGTTCACGCTCATTGCCCTGGGAACCGGGGTGGCTTGGGTCTACAGCATGATTGGCACATTGGCCCCGCACTTGTTTCCACCGGTCTTTCAGACGCAGGACGGTGCTGTGCCCATTTACTTCGAGGCCGCAGCGGTCATCACCGTGCTCGTCCTGTTGGGACAGGTACTGGAACTTCGGGCGCGCGAAAAAACCTCGGGGGCCATCCGTGCACTCCTTAACCTAGCGCCCAAGAATGCCCTGCGGGTGAATCCCGACGGCAGCGACGAGCTGACTGCCCTGGAGCTGGTCCTCGTGGGCGACCTGCTGCGCGTGCGGCCTGGCGAGAAAGTACCTGTCGATGGCGTGGTTGTCGAGGGCAAAAGCAGCGTCGATGAGTCCATGGTGACGGGTGAGCCGATGCCAGTTGCCAAGGTACCGAAGGCCCAAGTCACGGCGGGTACGCTGAATCAGACAGGCAGCCTGGTCATGCGTGCGGAAAAAGTGGGCTCGGATACGCTGCTCGCCCAGATCGTCCAGATGGTCGCCTCGGCGCAGCGCAGTCGTGCGCCCATCCAGCGCATTGCCGACCAAGTGGCCAGTTGGTTTGTGCCTCTCATCATCGGCATTGCCGTGCTGACCTTTGGGGTCTGGCAGGTATGGGGGCCTAACCCGGCCTTTACCTATGCGCTCATTTCGGCGGTGTCGGTGCTCATCATTGCCTGCCCGTGCGCCCTGGGTCTTGCCACACCCATGTCAATCATGGTCGGGGTGGGGCGCGGTGCCCAACTGGGTGTGCTGGTCCGGGATGCTGAAGCCCTGGAGCGCATGGAGAAAGTGGACACCGTCGTGGTGGACAAGACCGGAACCTTGACCGAGGGCCGGCCACGGATGACGCACCTCGAGTCAGCGCCGGGATTCGAGCGTGACGCAGTGCTCCAGCACCTGGCCAGCGTTGAGCGCTCCAGCGAGCATCCGTTGGCCGCGGCCATCGTCGCTGCTGCACTGGAGAGCCAGTTGACGCTATCTCCCGTCACCGGTTTCAACTCACCGGCTGGCAAAGGCGTGATTGGCATGGTTGGGGCGGTACAAGTTGTCTGCGGCAGCGCCAAATTCCTGGCCGAGCAAGGTATCGATGTGCACAGCCTGTCGGAGGCTGCGGAAGTGCTCCGAGCTAAGGCTGCGACAGTGATTTTTGTCGGCCTTGATGGTCGGCTCGCCGGATTCGTCGGTATTGCCGACCCCATCAAGGACAGCACACCCCAAGCCATCAAGGCACTGCGCGCTGAAGGCATTCGGGTCGTGATGCTGACCGGCGATGGCAAGACCACAGCCGAAGCGGTGGCCCGGGAGTTGGGCATCGACGAAGTCGTTGCCGAGGTTTTGCCACAAGACAAGAGCCTGGTCATACAGCGGCTGAAGGCTGAAGGACGCATCGTGGCCATGGCCGGCGATGGCGTGAACGACGCGCCTGCACTCGCTGCTGCCGATGTGGGCATCGCCATGGGTACGGGCACCGATGTGGCGATGGAGAGTTCCGGGGTGACCTTGCTCAAAGGTGATTTGCTGGGCATTGTTCGGGCCAGGCGGGTATCGCAGGCGACGATGCGCAATATTCGGCAGAACCTGTTTTTTGCCTTTATCTACAACCTCGCCGGAGTGCCTTTAGCCGCCGGCGTGTTGTACCCCTTCTTCGGTATCTTGCTATCCCCAGTGGTGGCTGCCGCGGCCATGGCCCTATCCTCGGTCAGTGTCATCACCAACTCACTGAGATTGCGCACCGTGCGCATTGACGAGTAGTGCTATCAAGCAACGCGATGCCATAGTGCCGGCGGGCAAACTGCGGATGTCAAGGTCAGGTGTGGAGCGAGGATTTCGGATGACCCGATGCGCCGCAAGCCCCGCCGTCCAAGGCCGGCTGCGCGGGCCGCATGGCGGTCCTCTACTCTGGACGGCCTACCCTGCAGTAGCCAGCATGCAGCGCCTCCAAGCCTTCAAGAACGAGCTGATGCCTACCGGTGCACAGCAGCGCCAGATGCGCCCGTGCCGCTTCGTCTTCAACCAGGCGCTGGCCTTGCAAAAAGAGCGCTACGAGCACGAAGAGAAGAAACTGAGCTGCGCCAGACTGTGCAAGCTGCTCACCGAACAGCTCAATGGCACGCAAACGCCGTGGCTGAAGGGTGCGCCCCCCCGCGGCAACAGACGCTCAAGGGGAGTCGGAGGCAACCACACTGGGTGGCCGCATTCCGGTGAGCGTTTCGGGCGGTCTGATCGCGCGCGGTCATCCAATTGGACTGGGTTCCTGCCTCACTGAGGCTGCACGGCTGACATCCTCTTCACAGGCTGCAACGCCGGTCCACGCGCCAAAGTATGGCTCGCACCGATGTGATCGACGTGGCCTTCGTGCCCGCAGGCAACGCAACTGCCGCTGCTGCGCGGGCACCCACCGGACTCATTTCATGCGCAAGCTTTCCGGAACATCGGCAGAGTGCCGACTTGCGAAAAGTCAATGGCCGTCGGAACCGCCGTACCTACAGTGGTGCTGACATTGCCGCAGCGGTGGCATGTCATCTTCCCCCCATTGAAGAGGTACCCATCATGAGCAACCTGAGACTTCTGGACCCCGCCTTCGGGGACAGCTTGGAAACCGCGATTCGTCGCTTCTTTTCCCCTGCTGTTTTCGAGTCCGAATTGACACCCCTGAAGATGCGCATCGACGTGAGCGAAAACGACGGAGCCTTCACCGTCAAGGCCGATATTCCGGGCGTGAAGAAAG
>JAMNYN010000274.1 GCA_023622805.1 Pseudomonadota bacterium
GTGCGATGAAGTGGTCGTGCTGTACCAGGGGCAGATCGTCGAGCGCGGCGCGCCTGCCCAGCTGTTCAGCGCTCCCCAGCACCCCTATACCCGCGCCCTGGTGGACGCCGTGCCACGGATTGCCCCTGGCCGCGCGCGGGCCCGGCGCCGCGAACGTTCCACGCCAGGCTCTGCGATAGTGTAAAAAGGCGGAAAGCCCGGCCGGCACACGCCGGCCGGGCACCGCCCACCAGACTGTTCCGCTCGGAGACTTCCCACATGTTGAATCGCCGCTCCGTACTGGCCGCCAGCTCCCTGGCCAGCACGACTCTTCTCGCGCCCTGGAGCGCCTTGGCACAGGACAAGAAAAAAGACAGCGTGGTGCTGGCCATCACGCTGGAACCGCCAGGCCTGGATCCCACGGCAGGCGCGGCTTCGTCGATTGCCGAGATCGTCCAGTACAACATCTTCGAGACCCTGACCAAGATCAACGCCGACGGCAGCGTTTCGCCGCTATTGGCCGAAAGCTGGGAAGTCGCGCCCGATCTCAAGACCTATACGTTCCGGCTGCGCAAGGGCGTCACTTTCCAAAACGGCGTGCCGTTCACCGCCGATGCCGTGAAGTTCTCGTTCGAGCGCGCGGCGGGTGAGAAGAGCACCAACAAGGACAAGCGCAGCTTTGCCAGCATGCGCACCAAGATCCTCGATCCCCACACCGTGGTGATCACCAACGACGACATCGATCCCGACTTTCTGTTCGTTCTGGGCCAGGCCACGTCCATCATCGTCGAGCCCCAAAGCGCGGCCACCAACGTCACCCAGCCCGTGGGCACCGGCCCTTACCAACTGGGCCGCTGGAACAAGGGCTCGGCCATCACTCTCCAGGCCTGGAAGGGTTTCCGCGCCCCGGCCAGCATCCATATCCAGCGCGCCACCTTCCGCTTCATCACCGACCCGGCAGCCCAGGTCGCATCCCTGCTGGCCGGCGACGTCGACTGCTTCCCGCGTATTTCGCCACGCAGCGTGGCGCAGTTCAAGGCCAATCCGCGCTTCCAGGTGCTGGTCTGCGGCTCGCGTGCCAAGACCATTCTGGCCATCAACAACGCGCGCAAGCCTTTGAACGACGTGCGCGTGCGCCGTGCCATTGCCGCGGCCATAGACCGCAAGGCCGTGATCGACGGCGCGGCCGACGGCTTTGGCGTGCCCATAGGCAGCTACTACGTGCCCACGGCATTCGGCTATGTGGACACCACCGGCATCAACCCCTACGATCTGGACAAGGCCAAGGCCTTGATGGCCGAAGCCGGCGTGAAGACGCCGCTGGAGCTCTCCATGACGCTGCCGCCCGCGCCCTACGCACGTCAGGGCGGCGAAGTGATCGCGGCCCAGCTGGCCAAGATAGGCATACGGGTCAAGCTGGAAAATGTGGAATGGGCGCAGTGGCTCAGCGGCACCTACGGCAACAAGAACTACGACCTGTCCATCATTTCCCACGTCGAGCCCTTCGACCTGGGCAACTTCGCCAAGCCCGATTACTACTGGGGCTACCAGTCGCCGCAGTTCAACGCCTTGTACGAGCAGATCAAGCGCGCGTCCCGCCCCGCGGACCGCGCCCGCCTGCTGGGCGAAGCCCAGCGCCTGCTGGCCCAGGACTCGGTGCTCGGCTTCCTCTACCAGCCGCAATGGGTGACCGTGGCCAACAAGAACCTGCGCGGCCTGTGGAAAGACATGCCGGTGTTCGTCAACGACCTGTCTACGCTGTCCTGGAGCTGATGCACAGCCCCCTGAGCCGCTTCGCGCTAGGCGCACCCCGTCTTCCCCCTCTCATCCTTAGCTGACGGGGGACGGCAGCCTCGGTGCGGGGGGGCCGCCCAGGTGCGGCCCTTCCTCGCTGCCCCTTGCTGAGGCGCGCCAGTTTCATGGGTCGTGGGTCACGCATAGCGTGATGGACAACTGAGACCGGTGCTTGGCTCAGCGCTGCACAAGCGCCAATCGCGCGGCGAGTCCGAAGAACACCAGGCTGGTGAAGCGATTGAGCCAGCGCTGGGCGCGTACCGAACGCTGCAGCAAGGCGCCGAAAACGCTGGAAAAGCAGGCGATAGAGCCGAACACCAGGAAGGTGGCCAGCATGAACACGCAGCCCAGCACCATGGTCTGCAGCGCCAGGCTGCCACGCTGCGGGTCGGCGAACTGCGGCAAGAAGGCCAGGAAGAAAATCAGCAGCTTGGGATTGGTGAGGCTCATGACCATGCCGCGCCCCGTCATGCGCCACAGCGCACGCCCTTGCAAGGGCTGCTGCTGCGCCGGGGCATGGCCCAGGGTCACCGGCGCGCGCCAGGCCTGCCAGGCCAGATAAGCCAGGTAGGCCGCGCCACACCACTTGAGCACGGCAAAGGCCGTGGGCGAGGAGGCGAATACCGCCGCCAGCCCCAGGGCCACGGCCGCCGTATGCACCACCAGACCGGCACACAGCCCCGCGACCACCGCCATGCCGGCGCGCCAGCCGCGCTGGGCCGACTGCAGCAGCACGAAGACATTGTCCGGCCCGGGGCTCAGGCCCAGCAACACGGCTACGCCAAAGAAAGCGATCAGGGTTTCAGCAGTAGGCATGGAAGATCTTTCGCGCGCGAGGCGCTATTCAGCTAGTGCAGCGCGGGTTGCGAAAGGGGCCGCTGGCGCGTTCCCAGCCGGCGCCAGGAGAGGTCTGCCGGCAAATCTGCTGGCCGTCGAGCTTGCTGGCCCACCAGTACCATGGGGCCGGACCGGCCTGGGCGGCAAAGCTGGCAAGCAGCGTGACCGCCCAGATCAGGCACAGTGAGCACAGGGCCGCCCCAAGATGAAAACCGTCTGGGGGGCTAAGCCCCCCACTAAGCCCCCCAGCGCCGCCAAACGCAGTGGGCAAGCGTGGGGGCAAGATCCGCCAGCGCCGGGCCGCCCCAAGCAGGCGGACGGCCCCCTCGGGGGGCAGCGCGCCACACGCAGTGGGCAAGCGTGGGGGCCGAATGTTATGCACGCCCCATGATGGATGCAGTGGCCATCAATTCTTCCAGCAAAGCCAGCGACATGCGGCCGGACACCGTATAGGGGTTGAGCTCGATGGTCTCGGAATATTTGAGCACGATGGCATGGTTCAGGCGCGACAGGTTGACCTGGCCCATAGTCCAGCCGCCAAAGCGGCGTTCGTCGATTTCCTCGTAGTGCAGCAGCTCCACATCCCGGTGGCGCACATCGCGCTGGATATGGCCGAACAATGCGCTGACCTGCGAGCGGCCACCTTCGATGGCTTGCAGAAACACGCCGCCGCCATAGCACAGCACGCCGGTAATGCCCGAGGCCGGATTGTGCTCGCGCGCCTTGGTCAAGATAGCTTCTATCGTTGCGGCGCAATCATCCGCCGCACGGCTTGCATAGATCAGGCGCACCAGCATGTATCAGTTCCTTCCGGGGATCAGCGAGAGAAATTCGCGACGCAGGGTCGGGTCCTTGAGGAACACGCCGCGCATCACGGAATTGAGCATTTTCGAATCCATTTCGCGCACACCGCGCCAGGACATGCAGAAGTGCGAAGCTTCCATCACGATGGCCAGGCCGTCGGGCTGGGTTTTTTCCATGATCAGGTCGGCCAGCTGCACAACGGCTTCTTCCTGGATCTGGGGGCGGCCCATGACCCAGTCGACCAGGCGTGCGTATTTCGACAGGCCGATCACATTGGTGTGCTCGTTGGGCAGCACGCCTATCCAGATCTTGCCGATGACAGGGCAGAAATGGTGGCTGCAGGCGCTGCGCACGGTGATCGGGCCGACGATCATCAATTCGTTGAGGTGTTCGGCATTGGGGAACTCGGTGATCGCCGGGGCGTGCGTGTAGCGCCCCTTGAACACTTCGTTCACGTACATCTTGGCCACACGCCGGGCCGTGGTGCGCGTGTTGTGGTCCTTGGCGGTATCGATCACCAGGCTGTCGAGCACGCCTTGCATTTTGTTCTCGACCTCGTCGAGCAACTTTTCCAGTTCCCCGGGTTCGATGAATTCCGCAATATTGTCGTTCGCGTTGTAGCGTTTGCGCGCCGCAGCAAGCCGCTCACGGATTTTCACGGAAACGGGCGTCCCTTCGTCGGGGCTGGCTGTAGTCATATCGGCTGCGGGTTCTCTGAGCATGCGGCCATCCTACCAGCGATTGCGCTGTTTGCTGTCGCAAAGGACTTCGCCGGATAGCGCTGCAAAAGCCCGTGATCCCAGCGCATGGTCTTAGAGTTTGAACTCGGCGATCAGCGGCAGATGGTCGGACAGGCGCCACCAGATTTTCCCCTTGGGCACATGCAGGCCGCAGGGCGTGAGACCGCGCACATAGACATGGTCGAGCTGGGCCAGCGGCAGGCGCGAGGGATAGGTCATCATGCCCGAGGCGTCGTC
>JAMNYN010000448.1 GCA_023622805.1 Pseudomonadota bacterium
GTCTTTATTGGGCCGTGCCAGTGCTGGCCGCGGCTGGGGTGGGTGCGGAAGCTGCTGCGGGGGCAGCAGCGGCAGTGGCAGCAGGCGCTGCGTCCGCCGCGGCAGGCGCGGACGTGGCAGCAGCGGGCTTGCTGCCGCCGTTCTTAAAATCAGTGGCATACCAGCCCGTGCCCTTGAGCTGAAAGCCCGGGGCAGTGAGCTGCTTGGAAAAAGCCTGGGCACCGCAGGCGGGACACACCGTCAGCGGTGCGTCGGCCATTTTCTGCAGCACATCCTTGGCATGGCTACAGGAGCCACACTTGTACGCGTAAATCGGCATAGCGCTTTAATTCGAGGGAAAGTGCAAAACCCTCAATTATAGGCGCCGCCTCTGAACACATGCCAAGCAGGGCTGTGACATGGGTGCGCCCTGAATTTCAGGCGGCCGTCTGTGCAAAGCGGTGCCCTGCTTCGCGATGATTGCCCAGCCACTGCGGCAGCAGCGATCCAGCCCCCATGCCGACCGCGGCACACAGCAGGCCCGCGAGCTGTTGCGGAAACGCCTCGGCCCAGCCCGGCATGCAAATGAAGGCCAGCCAGCCGCCCAGGCCCATCACCACCGCCGCCAGCGCGCCCTGGGTGGTCGCGCTCTTCCAGTACAGGCCAGCAGCCAAAGGCACCAGCGCGCCCACCAGAGGCACCTGGTAGGCGCCCGAAACCATTTCATAGATGGAGCTGCCCTGCATGGTGATCGCGTAGACCAGCACGCACAGCGTGAAGCCCAGCACCGACAGGCGCATGGCCTTGAGCGTGGCCGCGTCCGACATGTCCGGGCGGATGTTGCGCAGAATGTTTTCCACGAAGGCCGTCGACGGCGCCAGCAGCGTGGCCGAGGCCGTGGACATGATGGCCGACAGCAGCGCGCCGAAGAACGCGATCTGCAGAGCCAGCGGCATGCGCTCCATTACCAGCGTGGGCAGCAGCTTTTGCGGATCGTCCTGCAGCAGCGCGTGCGCGGTGTCCGGCATGATCAGCACGCTGGCCGTGACCACGAACATGGGCACCAGCGCGAACAGGATGTAGAGAATGCCGCCGATGACGGGGCCGCGGCGTGCCACGGACGCGTTCTTGGACGACATCACGCGCTGGAACACGTCCTGCTGCGGAATGGAGCCCAGCATCATGGTGATGGCTGCGGCAATGAAGAAGGTCCATTCCTTGGCGTCGGCGTTTTCCGGGAAGAAGCGGAACTTGCCTTCCGTGGCCGCATAGTTGATCACCCGCCCGGCTCCGCCGGCCAGGTCGGCCGCGTACCAGGCAATCAGCAGCAGGCCCACGGCAATCACGATCATCTGCACGAAGTCCGTCAAGGCCACCGACCACATGCCGCCATACAGCGTGTAGACCAGCACGATCAGCGTGCCGACCACCATGCCCGCGGTGATGGACATCGCGCCCTGCGTGAGCAGATTGAAGACCAGACCCAGGGCCGTGATCTGCGCGCCCACCCAGCCCAGGTAGCTGAAGATGATGATGGCAGAGCACAGCAGCTCCACCGTCCGGCCAAAGCGCAGGCGGTAATAGTCGCCGATGGTGAGCAGGTTCTTCTGGTAGAGCTTGTAGGCAAAGAACAGGCCGACCAGCACCAGGCACATACCCGCGCCGAACGGATCCTCGACCACGCCGCTGAGGCCCGACTTGACGAATTGCGCCGACACGCCCAGCACCGTTTCCGAGCCGAACCAGGTGGCGAACGTGGTCGCGATCACCACCGCCAACGGCAGGCTGCGCCCCGCCAGTGCATAGTCCGCCGTGTTCTTGACACGCGTGGCCGCATACAAGCCTATCCCTATGGATACGAGCAAATAAACGACGATGAATGTGATCAACATGGCACCTCCCCCCCAACCCCTGGTATTGTCAAAACCGCTGCGGATTATCAAGGCAACCGGTGCTCTCCATACCCACACATGCCATCTGTGGCGCAAATGCTGCGCTCACGCTCAGTAAAAACGAATACGCACCACGAACTGCATCACCAGCAGACCCAGCACAAAGCCCACGCCGCCATAGATCAGGCCTTGCAGCAGGCTGTTGGTGCGTTGCTGGGCCTTGATCAACTCCTGCAGCGCCTTGCTCTGGTCATCGTTTTTATTCTGGAGAAACCGGTAGAACAGCCGCGGCAGCTCGGGCAGCAGCTTGGCATAGGTCGGCGCTTCGTTGCGCAATTCGCGCCACAGGCGCTGCGGCCCCATTTGCTCGAGCATCCATTTTTCCAGGAAGGGCTTGGCCGTGCTCCACAGGTCGAGGTTGGGGTCGAGCTGGCGGCCCAGGCCTTCGATGTTGAGTAGGGTTTTCTGCAGCAGCACCAGCTGCGGCTGGATTTCGACCTGGAAGCGCCGCGAGGTCTGGAACAGGCGCATCAGCACCATGCCCAGTGAAATCTCCTTGAGCGGCCGGTCGAAATAAGGCTCGCAGACCGAGCGGATGGCCGATTCCAGCTCTTCGACGCGCGTCGTCGCCGGCACCCAGCCGCTTTCGATGTGCAACTGCGCCACGCGCTTGTAGTCACGGCGAAAAAATGCCGTGAAGTTCTGCGCCAGGTATTCCTTGTCGAACTCGGTCAATGTGCCGACGATGCCGAAGTCCAGGGAAATATAGCGCCCGAAGGACTTGGCATCCAGGCTGACCTGGATGTTGCCCGGGTGCATGTCGCCATGGAAGAAGCCATCGCGAAACACCTGGGTGAAAAACAGCGTCACGCCGTCACGCGCCAGTTGGGGAATGTCCACGCCGGCTTCGCGCAGCCGGTCCACCTGGCTGATGGGAATGCCTTTCATGCGCTCCATGACCATGACCTGCGGATGGCAGAAATCCCAGTAGATCTCGGGAATCAGCACCAGGTCCAGACCGTCCATGTTGCGGCGCAGCTGCGCCGCGTTGGCGGCTTCGCGTATCAGGTCCAGCTCGTCGTGCAGATAGGTGTCGAATTCGGCGATCACCTGGCGTGGCTTGAGGCGCTTGGCTTCGGCCGACAGGCTTTCCACCCAGCGCGCCATCATGTGCATCAGCTGCAAGTCCTTGTCGATCACCGCCAGCATGCCTGGGCGCAGCACTTTCACCGCCACGTCGTGCTCCACGCCGTTGCGGTCGCGCAGCACCGCGAAGTGCACCTGGGCGATCGAGGCGCTGGCCACGGGCGTTTGCTCGAAGCTGACGAAAATTTCGGCCAAGGGCCGCTGGAACGAGCGCTCTATCGTCGCCACCGCCACGCTGGACGCGAACGGCGGCACACGGTCTTGCAGCTTGGCCAGCTCCACCGCCACATCGGGCGGCAGCAGGTCGCTGCGCGTGGACAGCACCTGGCCGAATTTGACGAAAATCGGCCCCAGGCGCTCCAGCGCTTCGCGCAGGCGTACGCCGCGTGGCGAATCCAGGCGCCGGCCAATCGTCAGCACGCGGCTGAGCAGGCGCAGAGACGGGTGTTTGAAGCCGGAGAGAACCAGCTCATCGAGCCCGTACCGAAATACCACCCAGCGGATGGTCACTCCACGCAGCAGGCGACTCATGGCAGGTTCCGGCTGTCAACGTCTCCAGGAAACGTTTCACCTGTTCTTTCATTGCCGGCCTGGGCACCGGCCATGCGTGCGCCGACAAACTGACGCAGCGTCTGCGCGGCCTTGCGGGCCACCTGGGCCACGGTGTGCGCGGGCGCATCGCCGATCACGCGGGCCAGGTCTTCCTCGACGTCCCACTGGACGTTGTCCACCAGCCAGTTGATTTCCGCCGCCAGTTGCACGTCGCCTTCGATGCGGATGGCCGGCTTGTCGCCGCGCAGCATCGCCTGGGCCAGGGCCAGCGGGGAGGAGTCGGTGACTTCGAGCTGCAGGTCAGGCATGGCGCTGGCGTCGGCCAGGTCGAGCAGGCCCGCGGGCGTGATCTCCAGGGCCATGCTGTACGAGCGCCATTGCACCCGCGCCACGCGGCCTTTTTGCCGCACCAGGCGATCCATCGCCTCTTTTTCCTGCATCAGCACATGGTTGAGGAACAGCACCATGCGCTGCTGCACTTCGTGCACCAACCAGGAGGGAAGTTGCGGACCTGTCACGACGCGTTCCAGGAGACCGTTCAGAAAAGAAAAAGGGGACTGTGTTGCCATAGTCCCCGATTATTCCCTAGTGTGAGGGAAATTACTGCAAAGCCTGCACTCCGGCCACCAACCAGCCGCTGTTACCACTCTTGGGCTTGGTCATATTCCACACTTCGCGGAAGGGACTAGGGCTGGCCGAAGCATCTTCGCGGATCATGCCGGAGAACTCGACGCTGGCCATGTAGCCGTCGCCCAGGTCTTCGATGCCCAGCAACTGGGCTTCAATCATCAGCACATCGGTCTGGTTGACGGCGCCGGGG
>JAMNYN010000093.1 GCA_023622805.1 Pseudomonadota bacterium
GCTCTACCTCATAGGCGGCGGCCTGGGCGTGTTCCTCCTGATTATGGTCCTGGTCGCGTCGGACCGGGCGGCGAAACAGAATGCGCCAGAGCAGGCTGCGGCGCAGAAGAAGGCGGGCGACACCAACAATTTCGCCAAGGAGATCGCCGGCAACCAGAAGGACGGCATCGTGCAGGCCAAGGCGGCGCCACCGGCCGCCCCGGACCTGAACGCGCCGAATAGCTCGGTGGCCGTCGCCCGCCCGGCGAACCTCGATCTGCCGCCCGCCCCGCCAGGCGGGGCGCCGATGCAGCCGCCGTCGTCGCAGCAGCAGATGGCCCAGCAGCAGCAGCGCAGCCCCGTCGATGAGCAGGCCTAACGCATCCGCCAGATGAAGGACCAATTGCTTATGGAGGCGATACGGGCTAAATCGGGCGTGTCGTACGCGCCGCCGCGCAGCGCGGCATCGAGCCAAGGCCTGACTGGTCCCGACGCGCTCGGCGCAGCTCCGGCGACCCGCGAAGAGACCCTGCAGCGGATCGCGGCCGTACGCCAGCAGATCGACGCGGCTACGCGGGACGACCCTACGGCGGCGTACAAGGCTCGCCTACAGCAGTTGCAGGCAGCCGGCGTCGTTCCGGCCAGTGCCGGCGCGGGGCAGGGCGGCGGCGGCCTCGCTGGCGGGGCGCCCAAGCTGGTGCAAACGGCAGCGGGCCGCAACGACGTGGCCCAGTTCGCCGGCACTGGACAGGGCGACCGTTGGCGCCTGGAGTCGCAGCCGGAAGCGCCGCGCTCGCCGTATGAGCTGCGCGCCAGTTTCGTGTTGCCAGCTACGCTTATATCGGGCATCAACTCGGAGCTGCCAGGCACGATCATGGCGCAGGTCAGCCAAGATGTTTATGACACTCCGACCGGCAAATACAAGCTGATACCGCAAGGCTCGCGCCTGATGGGCAGCTACGCCAGCGATGTCGCCTACGGCCAGTCACGGATTCTGATTGGCTGGCAGAGGATCATCTTCCCAGACGGCAAGGCCATGGATATCGGCTCGATGCCGGGCGCCGACAGCGCCGGCTACGCCGGCTTCAAGGACCAGGTGAACAACCATTATTTCCGGCTGTTCGGCTCGGCCTTCCTCATGTCGGCCGTTACTGCCGGCGTAGCTCTCAGCCAGCCGGAACAAGGGCCGAACAACCGCCCGACCGCCAGCAGCTCCATGAGCGAGGCGTTGGGGCAGCAGTTGGGCAATGTGACGGCACAGCTTATATCGAAGAATCTCAACATAGCGCCAACCCTGGAAATCCGGCCGGGGTATCGTTTTAACGTCATCGTCACAAAGGACATGACTTTCTCGAAGCCTTACCAGGCTTTTGATTATTAACCTCAAGGAGAAACTATGAAACCGCTCACTCGAAAAGTTTTAGCCGCTAAAGTCGCCGTGCTGATGGCCGTGTCCTCGATCCCTGGAGTCATCACGCCGGCCTATGCCGGCATTCCTGTTATCGACGGCGCCAACCTGGGCCAGAACATCATGAACGTGATCGAAAGCGTCGCCCATACCGCCAAGCAAATCCAGCAGTATCAGACGCAACTGCAGCAGTACGAGAACATGCTGAAAAACACCACGCAGCCGTCGATGCAGATTTGGGATGCTGCGACCACGACGATGAACCAGTTGCGCGGGTCCATCGACACCTTGAATTACTACAAAACTAGCCTCGGCAGTATTGACGCTTATCTTGGCAAGTTTCAAGACACGGCCGGCTATCGTGCGAATCCGTGTTTTTCGCCGGCCGGCTGTACGCCAGCCCAATGGAGCGCCTTGAAGGACCAGGAACGCATCGGGTCGGAGTCGCAAAAGAAAGCGACCGATGCCTTGTTTAAAGGTCTGGAAAAGCAACAGGACGCTATGGAAAGCGATGCCACGCAATTGCAGCGCTTGCAATCTGCAGCCAACGGCGCCCAGGGCCAGATGGAGGCGATAGGGTATGCCAACCAGTTGGCGAGCCACCAATCGAATCAGCTCCTTCAAATCAGGGGATTGTTGATCGCACAGCAAAACGCCGTGGCGACCCGCAATCAAGCGCTGGCAGATCGCGAGGCGAAGGAGGCGGCGGCTTCCGACCAGATTCGCACTGGTACGTTCCATCCATCCACCGGCAGGACTTGGTAAAGGAAGCTTAACGATGAATATCAAAGCGAAAATTCTGGTCGCCGCTGTAGCGGCGGCGCTCCTGGGCGGCTGCTATCAAAAGGTCGAAGTAGCAACGACACCTTGCGATGAGTTGGGAAAGACCACCGATCCGAAACTCCAAGCTGAACTAGAGAAGAAGTGCGGTCGCGGCGGCCCGGCTTACAAGCCAAGCTCCGGAAAAACCTGGTAAGGAACAACTATGAAAATGCCAGTCATTAAGATGTCTCGGATTGCGTGGCTGCTGCTCTTATGGCTGGCGGTTTTCTCAGTTCGCGCATACGCGGCCGGACCAGGCGCGACAAGCGACGACGTGATGGACAATGTGCTGAACCGGTACGCGACGGTAGCGAGCACCTGGGGGAGCCTCATGACCACCAGGGCGACCTGGTTGTTCTGGCTCCTGGTCGTAATCAGCATGGTGTGGACGTTCGGATTGATGGCCTTGCGCAAAGCCGACATCGGCGAATTCTTCGCCGAGTTCATCAGGTTCACCATGTTCACCGGTTTTTTCTGGTGGCTGCTGATGAACGGTCCGCGCTTCGCGACAGACATCATGACCTCGCTCCGCATGATAGGGGCGCAGGCGTCCGGGCTACCGAACACGCTGGCGCCCTCCGGGATTGTCGATATTGGCTTCGATATCTTCAACAAGGTTGTGGATCAATCGACGGTCTGGAAGCCCATGGACAGCCTGTTCGGTCTCCTGCTAAGCATGGCCATCCTCATCGTTTTCGCGCTAATCGGCGTGAACATGCTGCTGCTGCTGATCAGCGGCTGGATATTCGCGTACGCGGGCGTTTTCATCTTGGGCTTCGGCGGTTCGCGGTGGACCTCGGACATGGCTATCGGCTATTTCAAATCCATTTTGAACATCGGCCTGCAACTGATGACCATGATCCTCCTGGTGGGCATCGGGAAGTCCTTCGTGGACTCGTACTACACGTCGATGAGCGCCGGCATGACGCTCAAGGAATTGGCGGTGATGGCCGTGGTGGCGGCAATCCTCCTGGCGTTGGTGGCGAAAGTGCCGCCGCAGGTCGGCGCGCTCGCGGGCGGATCGACCGGAAGCCTTGGCTCCAACTTCGGGGTGGGCGCTGCGGTCGGCGCCGCCGCTATGGGCGCTGCGGCCGTCGCCACTGCCGGCGCAGCACTGGCTGCCGGCGCCGCTGGCGGTGCTGGCGGGTTGTCCGCCCTCAAGGCCGCGTTTGCCAGCGCGAGCGCTTCCGAGGCTGCAGGCAGTGGCTCAAGCGCATTGATGAACGCTGCGGGTGGCGCGGGCGGTGAGGCGGCCAGTGGTGGCGGCGCCAGCGCGCTCGCGTCGGCCATGGGCGATTCGTCGGGCGGCGGCACCAGCTCGGGCAGTGGTTCCAGCGCCGGCAGCTCGGGCAACTCAGGCGGCGCCGACACCGGGGCGGCATCAAGCGACAGCGCTGCTGGACCGGGCGGTTCCGAGGCGTCGGGGTCACAGGCCGGCTCGGGAAGCGGCGCGAGCGGCGACAAGGCTGCGGGCGCCGGCAGCGGGGCCGGTGGTAAGGCGGCTGGCGGCGGCGAGGGCGGTTCGCCCGGCGAAGTTAAGCCGAGTCGGCCGCTTTCCGCTGCCGGCGCGCTGGCGGCCAAGGCCGGCCGGATCGCGGCCGGCACGGCCGTCAACTTGGCGCAGGGGTCTTATGACGTCGCCAAGGAGCGAGCGATTGAAATCAAGGACGGCATGAAGGAGCGCATTGCCGATACGACAGGCGGCCGGATCGCGGCGGCGATCCAGGCAAGACAGGCCGTCACCAGCGCCGGCAGCGAGTCGGCCACGTTCGAGGAAAACAGTCTGTCGGGCGGTAAGTCGGCAGAAGCAGCAGAGGAAATCGCGGCCTTCCGCGACCGTAAATCGTAATCATCTTGAGTGGAACATCATGAAATTGAAGGCAATAATTGCTGCATCCGTGATCGCCGCAACAACGTGGGCGCCGCTGGCGGCCAGCGCGCAGGAGGTTCTGACTGGCGACACGAAACTGGCCTGCGAGGCCATCATGTGCCTGGCCTCGCCCACCAGACCGGCCGAGTGCACGGCCTCGATCACGAAATATTTCAGCATATCGCTACGCCGTTTCAGCAGTACGCTCCGCGCCCGCAAGAACTTTCTGTCGCTGTGCCCTCGGGTCGATCCGGCCACGATCAACCAGGTTGTGAACGACAACCCACCCGAACCAGATCCTCCAGAAGTTCCATCGCCTGTGCCGTGCGACCCGCGCAATCAGGCCATCAAGTGCCAAGCACGCTAACAGCATCAATCCCACGCACGGACCCATCATGCCCATCGACCTCCCACCGTACATGCAGGAACGAATCGCCTGTTCCATCGCGGCAGCGGCCAAGTACGAAATACCCGCCAATGTCTTGCTGGCCGTGGCCGAGAAGGAGAACGGCAGGGCGGGGCAGTGGGTGCGCAACAGCAGCAACGGCAGCGACGACGTGGGGCCGCTGCAGTTCAACACCAACTACCTGCGCGAGCTGGCGCAGTACGGGATCACCCCGAGCCACGTAGCGGCGGCCGGGTGCTACCCGTTCGACCTGGCCGCCTGGCGGCTGCGCAAGCACATCAGATACGACACTGGCGACCTTTGGACGCGGGCGGCGAACTATCATTCGAGGACGCCTCAGTTCAACCAGGTCTACAGGGCCGACCTGATGGTGCGCGCCGCCAAGTGGGCCGATTGGCTCGGGAAGCACTACCAGACGCACGACCTGGCCTTGGCCGGCGCGGCAGGCCAGGCCGGGACAGCCGGCGCGACGCTGCCGGCGCCGGCCAGCACGCCGGCATCGCCCTCGGTGAAGTACGTTCTGCGCCGCTTGATCGTGAGCGCGAGCGCGGCGCCGGCCGGAGACACGCGGTGAGCGCGATCATGCCCTGGATCGGCTCCCTGGCCGGCGTCGCCACGACCGATTTCCCGGCGCGGCGCAACGACATCGAGGCCATGGTGCGCCAGGCGGCGACGCCTGGCGCCGACTCGGCCGCGCTGCTAGCCGAGGCCTACGTGGCCGCGTGCCTGCTCGAAGGCGACGCGAAAGCGCGTTGGTCGATTAATGAAGTGGAACGGGTCCAGCGGAAACACAGATCATGAGCAATCCCGGCACCACAACCCATGCGGCGAGCACCGTCACGCCGCTTCCTCGGCTCGCTGCGACCGATGGCGCGCTCGAAGCCATCAAGTGGCTCGCCCTGGTCCTGATGACCGGCGATCACGTCAACAAGTACCTGTTCAACGGCACCAAGGAATGGCTGTTCGACGGTGGCCGCAGCGCCATGCCGCTCTTCGTCTTCGTCCTGGCGTACAACCTCGCCCGGCCTGGCGCGATAGTTCGCGGCGCCTACCACCGGACCGTCTGGCGCCTCCTGGTCGTCGGCGGCCTGACCATGCCGGCCTTCGTCGCTCTGGGCGGCCTAGTGGCGGGCTGGTGGCCGCTGAACATCATGTTCACCATGGCGGCCATCGCCGGCATGCTGCTCCTGGTCGACCGTGGCACCGTGGCCGGTCGGGCGTGCGCTACCGGCGTGTTCCTCGCGGCCGGCGCCATGGTCGAGTTCTGGTGGCCGGCGCTCGCGCTAGGCCTGGCGGTCTGGCTCTATTGCAGGCGGCCGTCCTGGATGGCGATAACGCTGGCTGCAGCGGCCTTTGCCGGCCTCTGGTACGTCAACGGAACCCCGTGGGCCTTGGCGGCCGTGCCGATCGTTCTAGGGGCGTCTAGGGCCGATCTGATCGTGCCACGGCTGCGCTGGGTGTTCTATGCCTACTACCCGGCGCACCTGGTCGCGCTTTGGCTGATCCGAATCCCGATGGCAAAGGCGGGATACCTTTTCTTTTGATTGGAACTCACATGCACAAAACCATCCACATCGCCGCTGTACTTCTACTTGTAGTGACCTGCATTTGAAACGGGCCCAACCGGCATTCCAGCCGATTTTCGACCAGGAATAACTGCAACTGACGACCACCTCAAACCAACATTAGCTGCAAATGAACCTGCATTTATTCACGCCGACCTGCATTCTATCGCCGCGAACCAGGATTATTTGCAACTGACGACTCGGCGCCGGTCAGCCACGACGCTTACTCACTTGTAACCCCCTTTTCCCGCCGCGCTGCCGACCCTGGTGGCCAGCTACTCGATGGCGGCGCCTGGTCGCGATCCGGTCGACCTGGCCAGCGCCTCGGTGCCGGCGCCGTGTCGCCGGCAGTGCCGTCGTCTTGCTGCTGCCGACAACACCGCAGAGGGCGATCAGTTGCCCCTCAGCATTTGGATTGTGTGCGTTGGACACAGATTTTGATTTGCAAAAAAAGGGAGCCGGCGTCGATGGAATGCAAGCCAGCGCCGTCGATTGCAAGCTCATTTGCAGATAGTGTGAGCACGGGCCTCGGCGCTCAGTCGCGATCACCAGCTCCAAGTGGCCGGGCCGGGACCAGGCGCGCCGACATCGAGGCCTGGCAAGGCTTGATCGACCTTACTGCTCTGCCACCAAACATAGTCCCCCGGTCAAGTTGATGTGCTCCCAACTCTGGCTCTTAACCCCTCTGTAACTTCGCAGAAACCGGGTGCAGAGAAGTTGGCACGGCCTTGACGCACAGTTTGACGTACATGGCAGTATTCTTGCTGCGCATTTCTATATCGAACAACTCGCTTGCGCGCAGTACATCGCCGAGCTTGCGGAACCCATAATTGATTGGAGAAAATGAGCTGGTGTTCGAAATATACTTCCCTACCTTGCTCAAATGTGACCAGCCGTCCTCTTCGGAAGTCTGATCCACTGCGGTGCGCAGCAATTGAGTTAATGCTTCGTCAAAGATTAGTGCCCGTGCCGACGATTCGGACTCGCCGTGCTTGGCTTCTGCTTCTGGCTTGGCAACCAGATTTTCTATATAGATGAACTGTGAGCAGGCATGTACAAAAGCCGCCGGCGTCTTCTTTTCCCCAAATCCGTAGACGGGCATACCACTTTCGAGAATACGCATTACAAGAGGTGTAAAATCGCTGTCGCTTGTCATAAGCGCAAATGCATCTATGTTCTTGCCATATAGCAAATCCATCGCATCGATGATCATCGCCGAGTCAGTTGCATTTTTGCCAGTCGTATATGCGAATTGCTGGATGGGCCGGACGGCATTAGGATGCAATTTTTCGATCCAACCCCCGAGGTAATTGCTTTTCCAGTCGCCGTGGGCGTGTCGAACATTAACTACTCCATGCTTTGCCAGTTCGGCAAGTACGCCTTCGATGGCGTTACAGCTGACGTTGTCGCAATCGATCAGCAGGGCAATGCGGATGTTAGTGGGGTTCAATTGTAATCCTAGTGAGTTTGGCCGTAGCGGCAAGAGGTTCTAAGAAGAAAACCTTTACACGTCGTTAACGATCCTGTTGATCATGGCCTGTGACAAGCCGAACTGCTGCGCGAGGTCATCTTGCGTCGCGCCTGCCCGGTAACGTCTACGAATTTCGTTATTACGATCATCCTTGGATTTCATCTCCGCAGGGTTGAATTCGGTTCCCGAGCTAAATCCAGAGCCAACACTGCGGTTTGCGGTTTGTGTAACACCATTGGGCTGCTTCACACTGGCCTTCAACACGCCGTCGCGATATGAAATTTTAATTTCGTCTTTAGTTGTTACTTTGCCAAAACCAAGCGATTCGAGCAATGCTGGCAACTGCGGCTTTGCCTTAGGCACGGGCAGCTTATCACCGTTGTCATACCCATCATCATCATCGTATTTGCCCATAATTCCCATCCGCAAAAAGTAGTGTAGTGATATAAATAATATTACTAGTATTAATTATATACATCTATGGGTGTCGAAGTCAAATGTAGGGTCCAAGAAACGAGGGTTTGTTGCACTCCCGCGAGCGGCCGGCGTGCGGCGGGTATCTCAAGCACACCGACAATCCACAATCCCTTTCCAATATTCAAAGTCCAGCTATACTGAATTTTCATGATTTATTGGACAAGTCGCCATGCTGATCGGCTACGCCCGTGTATCCACCGACGACCAGAACCTGGACTTGCAGCGCGATGCGTTGCAGGCGGCTGGCTGTGAGCGGGTCTTTGAGGACATGGTGAGCGGCGCGAGAGCGGACCGCTCTGGGCTGGCCACCCTCATGAGCATGCTGCGTGCCGGCGACACGGTAGTCATCTGGCGGCTGGATCGGCTGGGCCGGTCGCTCAAGAACCTGATCGAGCTGGTGGAGCGACTGGAGGCCGCCAAGGTCGGGCTGCGCAGCCTGCAAGAAAATATCAACACCACGTCGAGCGGCGGCAAGCTGGTCTTTCACCTGTTCGGCGCACTGGCCGAGTTCGAGCGCAATCTGATCCGCGAGCGTACCCAGGCCGGTCTTGTGGCGGCGCGTGCCCGCGGCCGCATGGGCGGGCGGCCAAAGCGACTCGACCCGGCTAAGCTCGCGCTTGCCCTGAAACTGCACCGGGAGCGGAATCATACCGTTGAAGAAATCTGCAAGATGATGGGAATTTCAAAATCCACGCTCTACAACTATCTCGACAAGGCTGAGAGCGATGGCGGCCGGGTGGCGTAAGCAGATCCCGGTCGAATCGCTGCTGCAATTGCGGCAGCGACTTGACCGTCTGCCTCACAAAAGTCCGGAGCGTGCGGCCCAGGTGCGCGCCATGTCCGAACTGTACGGCATCTCCACCACGTCCGTATATCGCGCCCTGAAGGATTTTCTGAAGCCACGCGTGATTCATCGCACCGATCACGGCAAGCCACGCGTGCTGCCGAAATCCGAACTGGAGAGGTATTGCGAACTAGTTGCGGCCCTCAAGCTCCGCACCACGAACAAGCAGGGCCGCCACCTGTCCACGAAGCGCTCCATCGAGCTGCTGGAGGAATACGGCGTTGAGACGACGCAGGGGCTGGTTCGCGCACCGAAAGGAGTGCTGACGCGCAGCACCGTCAACCAATACCTCACACTTTGGCACCTCGACCAGCCGCGCTTGCGCCGCCAGCCGCCAGCCGTGCGCTTCCAGGCCGAGCACAGCAACGACTGCTGGCAGTTCGACATGTCGCCGTCCGACCTCAAGCGGATCGACAAGCCGGACTGGATCGAGCCGGGAAAGGGCGAGCCGACGCTGATGCTGTACAGCGTCGTGGACGACCGCAGCGGCGTGGCCTACCAAGAGTACCGCTGCGTCTATGGCGAAGATGCCGAATCGGCGCTACGTTTCCTGTTCAACGCGATGGCAGCGAAGGCAGACCCCGAATACCCTTTTCAGGGACGGCCGCTGATGATCTATCTGGACAACGGCCCTGTCGCCAAGAGCCGCGTATTCCAGAATGTGATGCACGCGCTGGGAGTCGAGTGGATGACGCACATTCCGGCCGGCAAGGACGGCGAGCGCGTTACGGCACGCTCAAAGGGAAAAGTCGAGCGGCCATTCCGGACGGTGAAGGAAGCCCACGAGACGCTTTACCACTTCCACAAGCCAGAAACCGAGCAGCAGGCCAACGAATGGCTGTTGCGCTACCTGATGCGCTACATTCGCCAGGAACATCGCTTCGAGCAGCATTCGCGCATCGAAGACTGGCTTGCCAATTTCCCGAGCGGCGGCATCCGGGAGATGTGCGCATGGGAACAGTACTGTCGCTTCGCCCGCGAACCGGAACGGCGCCGGGTTGGCGTTGACGCGCGCGTGTCGGTCGAGGGCACGAGCTACGAAGTCGAGCCGGACATGGCTGGCGAGTATGTGTTGCTGCTGTGGGGGCTGTTCGACAACGAACTGTACGTCGAGTACGAAAGCGTGCGCACCGGCCCGTACTACCCGGTCGCCGGGCCGATTCCATTGAACCGCTATCGCGCCTTCAAGCGCGGCGCGGCCGACGCGCGCGCCGACCGTATACGCACTCTAGCCGACCAGCTCAAGCTGCCCATCGAGGCGCTGGCCGGCAAGGACCTTCACTTGGCCCCACTGAATCTACCAGGCGAACTACCAATCCAGCCCTTCGACGCCGAGGCGCACGAATTCCATTATGCGAACGTCATCGCCGCCAAGCTGGCGATTGCGGACGAGCTGGCCAGGCCGCTGGCCAAGCTGTCGCAAGCGGATCGCGCCGTCATCGACCAGGTACTGAGCGAGACGCTGACGCGCAGCGTTGTGCTCGCACGCATACGAGAGTATTTCCGAAACAAGAAAACTGGAGAGGACCATGCGAGTTGAAGTGATGCAGTACTACGGGTTGACACAGCCGCTCAGCCAGGCCGGCTACTACGAAACCGACCACCACAAGCAGCTGATCAAGGACATCAGGGGCGCCACCCTTGAAGGGCGGCTGATCGCCCTCTGCGGTGTTGTCGGCAGCGGCAAGACGGTCACGCTGCGCCGCCTTCAACAGATTTTGAAGGACGAGAACCGCGTGGCCGTCGCCAAGTCGCTGTCGGTGGAAAAGCACAGCATCAAACTGGCCACATTGATCTCCACGCTCTACTACGACCTGACGCAGGACAAACAGGTGCAAATCCCCAAGCAGAGCGAGAAGCGCGAGCGGGAATTGCAGGAGATCGTCAAGAAGGGGAAGCGGCCCGTGGCGCTGTTCGTCGACGAGGCGCACGACCTGAACGGCCACACCCTCATCGGCCTCAAGCGCCTGATGGAAGTCGTCGAGGATGCTGGCGGCCGGCTGTCGGTGATTCTGGCCGGCCATCCGAAGCTGCGCAACGACCTGCGCCGCCCGACCATGGAGGAAATCGGCTACCGCACCGACATCTTCACGCTCGATGGCATCACCGGCAGCCAGCGCGAATACATCCTGTGGCTGCTTGGTGCCAGCTCGGCCCCGAACACCGATCCCGAGTCGATCCTGAACAGCGAGGCAATCGATATCCTGTCCACCAAGCTGCGCACACCGCTGCAAGTCCAACTGCACCTGACACTGGCGTTGGAAGCGGGCTACCAGACGGGCGAGAAGCCTGTCACGGCCGCGCTAGTGGAAAACGTGCTGTCTCGCCAGCTTAACGATCTGGAGCCGACCCTGACCCGCCACGGGTACAGGCTGAAGGACATGGTCGAACAGTTCGACGCCAAGCCGGCGGAAATCCGTGCGCTGTTCAACAACAAACTCGAACCGGCGCGCACTGCGGAGCTGCGCGACCGGATGCTTGCCGCTGGCCTGCCCATCTGATTCTGCCCATGAAATTCAAACAATTTACAGTCGCGTCCTGCTTTTCGTCCTTCATGCTGCCGCACGTCCTGTTCGTGGAAGAACTGGCGGCGCGGAAGAAGGCGGTCATGAGCTGCTGCCTGGCGTGGAACATCAGCCTGTTTCCTAGCGCCGAGCAGGAGGAACACATCGAGCGGATTTGGCAAATGATCGGGTCCGACAACCAGGAGCCGCCACCGCCCGGTCTGGAACAGGGATTCAAGCAGGACCTGCGCATGCTGGTCGCACAGAAACAGGAGCTGTTCCCGTGGACGCATACGAATATCCCAAAGGCGGACTTGATCGGAGCGGGCGTCCACGATGTATTGAGAATCGCAACCGGCACCGGCACGGCTGAGGAAGTCGAAATCCTTGCCTGGCCGAATCCGACCGGATTGCCGCTCATCATCGAGCACCTGCGGAGCATCCAGAGCAACACTGCCGCCCAGGTCGGCCTGCTGGAGCAGGCCAGCCGCACCCCCGGAGCATTCACCGACATCGAGGCAACTCAGATGACGACAGCGTATTGCGTGCAGCGGGCCGATCTGGTCGGTTACCAGCGCATCCTTACGGTTTGGCGCGACACCCAGCCAGCGGCGAGCGTCAAGCGCGTCATCGGCCACTGGCTCGGTGTGCTGGCCGAAATCGAGGCCGATAGCAAAGCGGTGTTGAACATCCTGGTCAGTTGCAGATAATGCTGGTTCGCGACGATGAAATGCAGGTCGGCGCGGATAAATGCAGGTTCATTAGCAGCTAATGCTGGTTTGAGGGGGGCGTCAGTTGCAGTTATTCCTGGCCGAAAATCGGCTGGAATGCTGGTTGGGCCCGTTTCAAATGCAGGTCACTACATCTACTGATCGCGGCCAATCACATCGCGTCGGCACAGGCCGAATACCAGGGGACGCCCGTTTCTACCACCGTCTTCGTCTCGTTTGCCAATGGCAGCACGGCGTTCCGCCCGACGACTGCGAGCGTCGAAACCTTGTTGAACGCCAGGGATGCGGCCATGGTGACGATTCGGGGCCGGACCAGTACGAATGCACCGACCGCGCAGGACGAGGCCTTGGCGCTCGCCAGGGCGACTGCGGCGCGGGCATACCTGGTCCGGCAAGGCGTCTCGCCGTTGAAAATCATGGTCAACTACGCTTCCGCGTCCGACTTCATCGCCGACAACGCCACGGCCGCCGGCCGGCTGGAAAACCAGCGGGTTGAAATCGACCTGGTTCACGTTCCATCCAACTTGAAGGAGTCCCAGCAATGAAGACCTCTATCGCAGCCCTCGGCTTGGGCGTCATGCTGGCCGCCGCTTCCGCCAGGTGGTGCAGGTCCATTTGTGCCGTGGACTTTAGCCGCTAAAGGGGATGTAAGCCGGAACCGCCGAAAATTCCGCAAGGCGGATTTGCGACGATTTCGGAGTGACGGAAAACCTCCTTCACCGCGCGGGGCGCGGCCGGTGCCGGCGTCGATCACCGCGCCACGGCCGGCCGGATCACCGGCGCCGGCCACCGGTCAGAGACCTGGAGTGCTCCCACCAACCATACCGGCCTGCTTGGCATACTCGTCAAGGGTGCCCAACCCATCGAAAATTTCAGCAACCTTCCATTGCGCCTGTGTTACATCCATGGTGCCGATTTGAGGAACCGGAAGGGATGCGCGAGCGCCATCAACTGACACCAAAATGAAGCGGTGCAACAGCGTTGACCCGTAGTAAAGATTGTAAAAATAGCCCCGTGCACTCGGATCGGGGAATTTGTTGGCCCATGGCTCCCGGAAATCGTCCTGCTGGATGTCATCATCTGCCAGGCTAGAGACGATTCGAAGGTTTATGTCCTCTTTGCAGAACGCATACTCGTGATTGCCGGATACCCGTTCCCATTGATTAGCATCGGTTTGCAAAAACATCTGAACAACGGACTGATATTTCATTGTGTTCCTTTACCTAATGTTCGGATGGCAATAGTAGCATTTGGGGATCGCGGCCCGGTGCCGGCGTCGATCATCGGCGCCGGCTGGATCGGCCGCACCAGGGCGAGCGCCTGGCGCCAAAGGGCACGCCGACCAGGACGATGGAGGTCAAGGCAGCGAAAAATCCCGATTGCCTACGAAAAAGGGCAAATAGAGTGGCCAAAAACCGGGTGGCCAATTAGACTCCGGGTAGACCATTTTGACCACCGCTTGCACAGGCGGCCAAGTAGGGTATACCCTATTTGGCCACATTGTGTTTCCGGCCGTCACCACAATCGCATCCCTGCGGGAGGCGCATGCAAGATGTTATATAGGCAAGATGCCCCATGAATGCAGTAGAAATTGAAGCAGCCATATCGGAACTAGCGTTGCAGCCGTTCGACGCGGCGGAGTTCCCGTTCGCGTTCCTGGCCGGTTTTGGCAATAAGGACACGGCGCTCAAGCGCCTACGTACTGGCAACAACAACGCTTCGGATGTGCCTGGTGGCGTGCTCCAGCGCAACAACATCCATATCGCTGTGTGCGAAGTCGGCACCGTAGGCGAAACGCTCAAGGCATTGCGCGCCAGCCAGGCCACCACAAAAGCCAAGGCCAAGTTCATCCTCGCCACCGACGGGCAGACGCTTGAGGCAGAAGACCTGTCCAGTGGCGAATCCATCGCGCCCGACTACCCGGATTTTCCAGATCACTTTGGCTTCTTCCTACCGCTGGCCGGAATCTCTACCATCAAGGAGATCAAGGACAATGCCATTGACGTGCGCGCCACGGGTCGCCTGAACAAACTGTACGTCGAACTGTTGAGTGACAACCCGAACTGGGCCAAGGAGGCGCGCCGCGCCGACATGAACCATTTCATGGCCCGGTTGGTGTTCTGCTTCTTTGCCGAAGACACCGACATCTTCAATGGCGAGGGGCTGTTTACCAAAACCGTGGAACAGATGAGTGAAAGCGACGGCTCTAACACCCATGAGGTGTTGGAAACCATTTTTCGCGCCATGAACATCAAGGTTGCCGAGCGCGCCAATGCTCAACCCCGTTTGCCGAACTGGGCCAATGGTTTCCCCTATGTGAATGGAGGCCTGTTCTCCGGCAGTACCGACGTGCCGCGCTTTACGCGCATGGCGCGCACCTACCTGTTGCACGCTGGCGGCCTGAACTGGAAACAGATCAACCCGGACATCTTCGGCAGCATGATTCAGGCCGTGGCCGATGACGAAGAGCGCGGCGCATTGGGCATGCACTACACCAGCGTGCCCAACATCCTGAAGGTACTGAACCCTTTGTTTCTGGATGAGCTGCGCGCGCAGTTGGCCGAAGCCGGTGATAACGAGCGCAAGCTGCTGAATCTACGCAAGCGCATGGCGCGCATCCGAGTATTCGACCCGGCCTGTGGCTCCGGGAATTTCCTGGTCATCGCCTACAAGAAGATGCGCGAGATTGAGGCGGAAATCAACCGTCGCCGGGGAGAAAAGCATCTGGGCACCGAGATCCCGCTGACCAACTACCGAGGCATCGAGCTGCGCGACTTCCCGGCGGAGATTGCGCGCCTGGCGCTTATCATTGCCGAGTTCCAGTGCGATGTGCTGTATCGCGGGCAGAAGGATGCGCTGGCTGAGTTTCTGCCGTTGGATGCGCAGAACTGGATTGTTTGCGGTAATGCGCTGCGATTGGATTGGTTGAGTATCTGCCCGCCTACGGGGACGGGTGTGAAGGTGTTGGCGGATGATTTATTTGGTACGCCGCTCGATCAGACGGAAATGGACTTTGCCAACGAGGGTGGCGAAACCTATATCTGCGGGAATCCGCCCTATCTCGGCGCTCGAGGCCAAGAGGATGAGCAGAAAACAGACTTGCAAGTTCTCTTCGGACACGTGGAGAACTGGAAGTCGCTCGATTATGTCGCAGGTTGGTTCATGAAAGCTGCCCATTACGGCATGCAAACTCCTTGCACCTCTGCATTTGTGTCAACGAATTCAATCTGCCAAGGCGCACAAGTGGCAATTCTTTGGCCACTAGTTCTGGATGCGGGGAGCAACATAGCGTTTGCGCACACCTCATTCAAATGGTCCAACCTAGCCAGCCACAATGCTGGCGTGACGGTGATCATCGTTGGGATCTCGACTCAGCCCCGCAGTACACGCCGACTATTCTCATTGGATGCCTCGGGCCAAATTATCGAACGACAATGCTCCCAGATAAGCGCGTATCTCGTAGCGGGTCCAGGCGTCATAGTGGAGAAGGTAAGCCGACCACTGGGACCACAAAGCGAGATGACCTTTGGTAATACACCTATAGACGGTGGGCATTTACTTCTGTCTCGAAGCGAGCTGGATATGTTGCAGCTTTCGCCAGAGCACCGAGACCGATTTGTCCGTCGCAATTATGGTTCCGCCGAATTTATACGTGGCCTTGAGCGTTACTGTTTTTGGATCGAGGATCAGCATTTGGCCGAGGCGGAGGCGATAGAGGCTATAGCTCGACGAATTAGCGCTGTTCGAAGCCTGCGACTTAACGGAGGAAAGACGGCTAAGGATATTGCATACCGATCGCATCAGTTCCAGCGAACATATGTGGGAAGGCATTGCACGCTTATTATTCCAAGGGTTTCTTCTGAGTCGCGTTTCTATTTACCGGTTGGGTTGCTGTCTCATAACGCAATTGTTAGTGACAGTGCCTTTGCCCTATACGACGCCCCGCTCTGGAACATGGCGCTTGTCGCCTCACGCTTGCATCTGGTCTGGATTGGCACGGTCTGCGGCAAGCTAAAAACTGATTTTCGCTACTCCAACACCTTGGGCTGGAACACCTTTCCCGTACCGCTGCTCACCGAGCAGAACAAGGCAGACCTGACCGCCTGCGCCGAAGCCATCCTGCTCGCGCGCGAAGCGCATTTCCCCGCCACCATTGCCGAACTGTACGACCAGGACAACATGCCGGAGAATCTGCGCCATGCCCATGAGCGCAATGACGAAGTGCTGGAGCGTATATACATCGGCCGTCGCTTCAAGAACGACACCGAGCGACTGGAAAAACTGTTTGAGCTTTATACGAAAATGACGACGGCGACAGCCAAGGCGAAGCCTGCAATGAAAGCAATAATGGGAAAGAAAACATCATGAGCGAGCAAGTCAACAACCCAACCAACGCCTACACCGTGCCATCGGTTTCCATCGCCACGGCGCGCACAGGTGCATCCAGCAAGGCCAACGCGCTGGGCATGCGCGCCATGCAGGAGCGCGCCTATGCCAAGCGCGGCGAGCAGTATCTGTTGATCAAATCGCCACCGGCATCAGGCAAGTCCCGTGCGCTGATGTTCATCGCGCTGGATAAGCTCAATAACCAAGGCTTGCAGCAGGCCATTGTCGTGGTGCCGGAGCGTTCCATTGGCAGCAGCTTTGCCGATGAGCCGCTGAGCCAATACGGCTTCTATTGGGATTGGCAGGTGGCCCCGCAGTGGAACCTGTGCAATGCTCCTGGGGTGGACGAAGTGAAGGTTGCCAAGTCCAAGGTCAAGGCCGTGGGCGAGTTCCTTGCCAGCACCGACAAGGTGCTGGTCTGCACCCATGCCACCTTCCGCTTTGCGGTGGAAGAGTTGGGTGTCCAAGCATTCGATAACCGTCTGATCGCCATCGACGAGTTTCACCACGTCTCCAGCAACCCGGACAACAAGCTGGGTAGCCAGTTGGGCGCGTTCATCGCTCGCGACAAGATTCATCTGGTGGCCATGACTGGCTCTTACTTTCGTGGCGACAGCGAGGCGGTGTTGGGTCCGGCAGATGAGGCCAAATTCGAAACGATCACTTACACTTACTACGAACAGCTCAACGGCTACCAATGGCTCAAGTCGCTGGACATCGGCTACTTCTTTTACACAGGTCCTTACGTTAATGCTATCTCCAAGGTGTTGGACCCGGCACTTAAAACCATCGTCCATATTCCCAATGTAAATGCCCGCGAAAGCCTGAAAGACAAGCAGCGCGAAGTCGATGAAATCATGCACGGCTTGGGCGAATGGAAAGGCGTTGACCCCATCACTGGCTTCCATTTGGTATTGGCCTGTGATGGTCGTACCCTGAAAGTAGCGGACTTGGTGGACGACAGCGATCCGGCCAGACGTTCTAAGGTGCTCACTGCATTGAAAGACCCAGTGCAGAAGAATAACCGCGACAATGTAGATGTCATCATTGCGCTTGGCATGGCGAAGGAAGGCTTTGACTGGATTTGGTGCGAACATGCACTGACTATTGGCTACCGCAGCAGCCTGACCGAAATCGTGCAGATCATTGGCCGCGCCACCCGAGATGCCGAGGGTAAGGAACGATCGCGCTTCACCAACCTAATCGCCGAACCAGCGGCCGAACAATCCGCTGTTGCCGAAGCGGTTAACGACATGCTCAAAGCCATTTCCGCCAGCCTGTTGATGGAACAGGTGCTGGCCCCACGCTATGAGTTTACGCCAAAGAACAACGGCCCGAAGACAGGTTTTGATTACGGCGAGGAAGGTTACAAGGACGACGGCCACAACATCGGGGTGAACAAGGACACGGGTCAAATTCACGTGGAGATCAACGGGCTGGCAACGCCGCAAAGCCCTGAGGCCACGCGCATTTGCAAGGAGGACTTGAACGAAGTTCTCACCAGTTTCTTGCAGGATAAAACTGTGTTGGAGCGCGGCCTGTTCGACAAGGAAAACACCCTGCCCGAAGAACTTACCCAACTCCGCATGGGCAAGATCGTGCGGGAGCGTTACCCGGACTTGATCGAGGCCGACCAGGAGGCCATTCGACAACACGCCATCGCCGCCATGAACATCACGCAGCAGGCCAAGTTGGCGTTGGCCCAGGCCGATGCCAACGGCGGCGGCACGGCGCAGGGCAATACGGCGTTGCTGGATGGGGTGCGCAAGTTCGTCAATGTGCGTGATCTGGACATTGATCTGATCGACCGCATCAATCCCTTCGATGCTGCCTATGCAGTGCTGGCGAAAGCGATGGATGAGAAATCGCTGCGCCAGGTGCAGGCCAGCATTGCCGCCAAGAAGCTGAGTATTCCTGAAGATGAAGCTCGCGAGCTGGCAAGACGCGCCTTGCAGTTCAAACACGAGCGTGGCCGTCTGCCAGAAATAAATTCCGCCGATGCTTGGGAAAAACGTATGGCCGAAGGCGTGGCCGCGCTGGCACGCTACCGTGCGCAGGCCAAGGCGGCACAGGCGCAGGGAGAGTCCGGCAATGGCTGAGATGAACGATGACGAACTACTGGATGCGCTGGGCGTAGAAGTTGCCCCGCTGAAGGCTTCGAGCCGAACCCCGCGCGAGGAACGCATCATCGCCGGCTTTGAAGACATTCTGCGCTTCCATCAGGCCCACGGCCGCGCCCCACTGCACGGCGAGGGTCGTGACATCTTCGAGCGCCTGTATGCCGTGCGCCTGGATCAGCTACGCAAGTTGCCGGAAGCGCAAGCCCTGCTGGCTCCTCTGGATAGCCCCGGCCTGCTTGCTGGTGCGGCAGCGGCCTTGGCCGATGTAGATGACTTGGACGAAGACGCTTTGCTGGCCGAGTTGGGTATTGGCGACGAACCCGCCGACCAAAACGACATCACCGTGCTGCGCCATGTACGTTCTAGCGTTGAAAAGCGCGCAGCGGAGGAAATCGCCGACCGCACGCCGTGTGCGGATTTTGACAAGTTCCAACCGCTGTTCGAGCAGATTGAGCGGGAGCTGAAGTCTGGCGTTCGCATAACGCGACGCTTCGGACGCGATACCAGCATTGCGGACGGGAACTACTTCATCGTCGGTGGGCAGCTCGCCTATGTGGCCGAAACCGGCGAAACCATCAAGGCTCCGAACGGCGAAAGCGATTCACGTCTGCGCGTCATCTATGCCAACGGCACGGAAAGCAACTTGCTGCGCCGCTCGCTACAACGGGCGCTCTACAAGGACGACACCGGCCGTCGCCTGACCGACCCGGACATGGGACCGCTGTTTGGCGATGCGCCAGAGCCTGACGATATTGAAACGGGAACCATCTATGTGTTGCGCAGCCTGTCCAGCCACCCATTCATCGCCGAACACCGCGATCTGATCCACAAAATCGGCGTGACTGGTGGCAAGGTGGAGGCCCGCATCGCAAGCGCGGAAAAGGATGCTACCTATCTGTTGGCCGACGTGGAGGTGGTCGCCACCTACAAGCTGCACAACCTGAACCGCACTAGGCTGGAAAACATCTTCCACCGATTATTCGGCGCAGCACAGATCGACTTGACCATCGAAGACCGCTTCGGCCATCCTGTCAAGCCGAGGGAATGGTTCCTGGTGCCGCTCCATGTAATTGATGAAGCGGTTCAACATATTCGTGATGGGTCGATTACCGAAGTGCTCTACGACCCCAAGACAGCCCAGTTAGTCGTCCAAGCATAGCAACATTAGGAGGCTCTATGGGTACCGCGAACAAACAATATGGCTTCGTCAAATGAAGGTTGCGCGCATTTACCTGCGGGTCAGCACGGACGGCCAGGATTTGACCAGGCAGGCCGACATCGAGGCCACGGCCAGGGCGGCCGGTTTCTACATCGCCGGGGTCTATCGAGAAAAAGCGTCCGGCGCACGCGCCGACCGGCCCGAGCTGCTGCGCATGATCGCCGATCTACAGCCCGACGATGTCGTGATCGCCGAGTGCATCGACCGCATCAGCCGCTTGCCGCTCGCCGAGGCGGAAAAACTGGTCGCCTCGATCCGGGCCACGGGCGCCCGGCTGTCCGTGCCTGGCATTGTCGATTTGACGGATCTCGCGGCAGCGGCCGAGGGCGTGGCAAAGGTGGTGCTCGAATCGGTCCAGGACATGCTGCTCAAGCTCGCGCTCCAGATGGCCCGCGATGACTACGAAATCAGACGCAAGCGACAGCAACAGGGTATCGGGCTGGCAAAGTTGGCCGGGAAATTCGGCGGCCGGAAAGCCGACACCACCACGCATGAGCGCATCGTTGCGCTGCGCTCGGCCAACAGGACCATCACGGATACGGCCAGGCTTGCCGGATGCTCTCGGAGCCAGGTCAAACGCGTGTGGGCGCTGCACTTAGCCGAAGCCCAAGAAGGAAAGGGCGTCACCACTGAGCCATGATTTTCGCGGCGGCGAGAACGGCATCGCAGCTCGCCGGCGTGGTCAACCTGGTTTTAATGCACCAGCAGGAGCGAGTCCTTGGCGTTCGCCGCGCCCTTAAGAATCCCAGGAGCACGGTGAGCACATCGAGCACACGGAGCACTACGAGTACGGGAGCACACCGGAAGTCGCCAAATATATGAATATAAAGGCAAATTTTGAAAAAAATGCGCC
>JAMNYN010000068.1 GCA_023622805.1 Pseudomonadota bacterium
GCTGGCCCGCGCCGGTCTGCCGGTCCAGGCTGTCGATGCCGTGGTGCTGGGCAATGCCCTGGGCGCGGGCGGCAATCCGGCGCGCATGCTGGCGCTGGCCGCGGGCCTGCGCGAGACCAGCGCCGCCTATACCGTGGACACGCAATGCTGCGCGGGCCTGGATGCCATCACCCTGGCCTGCGGCTTGCTGGCGGCGGGCCAGGCGGGCATCGTGATCGCCGGCGGCGCCGAAGCCTGGAGCTGCGCGCCGATTCGCCAGCACCGGCCTTCGCAGCCGGGCGCCGAAGCAGTGGCCTATGAACGGCCGGCCTTCGCGCCCTGGCCCGAGCGCGACCCCGACATGCTGCAGGCCGCGGCCGACTACGCACAAAGCATCCACTGCCTGCGCGTGGCGCAGGACGCCTATGCGCTGACCAGCCACGCCAAGGCCGTTGCGGCGCGGCACGCGCTGGCAGCGGAAATCGTCGCGCTGCAAGGCCTGGACCACGATGCCTATCCGCGCGTCCTGCGCGCCGAGCGCGTGGCGCGCATGCCGGTGGCCGCCGCAGCGAGCGGCCCGGATGGGGCGGATTGCGCCGTCAGCACGGTGGCGATTTCCGCCAAGGCGGACGGCGCGGCCCTGCTGCTGCTGGCCACGCCCGAGGCCTGCCGCCAATGGGGCCTGCAGCCCCAAGCCCTGTGGCGCGGCGGCGTGAGCGTGGGCGGTGCGCCCGAAACGCCCATGCTCAGCGCGGCGACGGCCGCGCGCCAGCTGCTGGACCGGCTGGCGCTGGACGTGCCCGATATAGCCCGCTGGGAATTGCACGATGCGTTTGCCGTGCAAGGCCTGGATTTCTGCGCGGCACTGGGCCTGGCGCCCGAGCGCATCAACGCCCAGGGCGGCGGCTTGGCGCGCGGCCACCCCATAGGCGCTTCGGGCGCCATGGCGGCCGTGCGCGTGCTGGCCCAGCTGCAGGCGCAGGGCCCGGGCGCGCAACTGGGCCTGGCCTGCATCGCCGGCGCGGGCGGACTGGGTGCGGCCGCTGTGTTTGAAAGCCTGCGGGTCTGATTTATGCATTCACCTACTTCGGATTGCTTGTCCATGAACTACGCAAACCTGGCCCGCAGCCGCCGCTCCATCCGCGGCTTCCTGCCCGAGCCGGTGCCGCAGGCCCTGCTCGAGGGCCTGCTGGAGACGGCGCGCGAGGCGCCCAGCGGCGCCAACCTCCAGCCCGGGCGCTTCTGGGCGCTGCAGGGCGAGGTGCGCACGCGTTTGAGCGATGCCCTGTGCGAAGCCGTGCGCCAGCAGGTGCCGCCGCGCGAGGAATATGGCTACTTTCCCCAGCCCATGCCCATGCAGCTGCGCAAGCGCCAGGTGGCCGCGGCCCAGGCCCTGTACCGCAGCCTGGGCGTGGCGCGCGGCGATGCGGTTGCGCGCCAGGCGCAGTTCGAGCGCAACTACCGCTTCTTCGATGCGCCCGTAGCGCTGGTGGTGACGCTGGACCGGGAGTTCGGCAGCGGTGGTTTCATGGATCTGGGCATGTGCCTGCACGGCCTGCTGATGGCCGCCCATGCCCAGGGCCTGGGGGCCTGCGCCATCGGCGCGCTCGCGTCCTATCCGGAGATCGTGCGCCGCGAGCTGGGCCTGCCGGACAGCGAAGTCGTGGTCTGCGGCGTGGCCCTGGGCTGGGCCGATCCGCTGGCGCCCGACAACCAGACGCAGACCGAGCGCGAGCCTCTGGCGCAGTATTTCCAGGTGCTGTCGTAGAGCGTTTTGCCGCTCAGCCCAGCGTCTGCAGCGCGCCGTCGACGACTCGGGGCAGACGCAGCGGATTGGCTTCCTGCACGGCCGCCGGCAGCAGTTCGTCGGGCAGGTCCTGGTAGCACACCGGGCGCAGGAATCGATCGATGGCGGTGGCTCCCACGGAGGTGAACATGGCGTTCGACGTCGAGGGGAATGGGCCGCCGTGCACCATGGCATGGCATACCTCGACGCCGGTGGGAAAGCCGTTGGCCAGGATGCGACCCGCCTTGCGCTCGAGCACGGGGATGAGGCGCCGCGCGTCGGCATAGTCCGCCGGGTCGATCTGCAGCGTCACCGTGAGCTGGCCTTCAAGGTTCTCGGCGAGTTGCAGGACTTCATCGAAGTCCCTGGCGCGGATGACGATGGAGGCCGGGCCGAACATTTCTTCCACCAATACCGGCGATGACAGCAGGCGCTGGGCGTCCGTGACGTAGAGGGCGGCCTGCGCTGCGTTGGGCTGTTGCCCCGCGGCCAGGCCCTGGGCTACTTTCTCCACGCCTTCAACGCCATCGACCTTGGCGGTGCCGGCGCAAAAGGCCTGGTGGATGCCCGGGGTCAGCATGGTCTGGGCCGACTTGGCGGCCAGCGCCTGGCTTGCGGCCGCGATGAAGCGCTGCACGTTGTCGTCGCCGATCGCCACCACCATGCCCGGATTGGTGCAGAACTGTCCCGCGCCCATGGTCAGAGAATCGGCGAAGCCGCTGCCTATGGATTCGGCACGCGCGGCCAGGGCGGCGGGCATCAGGAAGACCGGGTTGATGCTGCTCATCTCCGCGTAGACGGGAATGGGCTCGGCGCGCGCGTTGGCGGTGCGCACCAGCGCCAGACCGCCCTGGCGCGAGCCGGTGAAACCCACGGCCTTGATGGCCGGGTGGGCCACCAGCGCCTCGCCCAGCTTGCGCCCGGCGCCGACCAGCAGCGAGAAAACCCCTTCGGGCAGGCCCAGGTCCTTGACCGCTTGCTGGATCGCACGGCCGACCAGCTCGGATGTGCCCAGGTGCGCGCTGTGGGCCTTGACGACCACCGGGGCGCCCGCGGCCAGCGCCGAAGCGGTATCGCCGCCCGCCACCGAGAACGCGAGCGGGAAGTTGCTGGCACCGAAGACGGCCACCGGCCCCAAGGGCATCTTGGCCAGGCGCAGGTCGGCGCGCGGCAGCGGTGCGCGTGCGGGCTGGGCGGGGTCTATGGTGGCGCTCAGGAAGCGGCCGTCGCGCACGACCTTGGCGAACAGCCGCAGCTGGCCCACGGTGCGGCCGCGCTCTCCCTGCAGGCGTGCCAGCGGCAGGCCGGATTCGGCCTGGGCGCGTTCGATCAGCGTGTCGCCCAGGGCCACGATGTTGTCGGCAATCGCTTCGAGGAACTCGGCGCGCCGGGCGAGCGGCAAGTTGCGATAGGGGTCGAAGGCCGCTGCCGCGAGCTGGGCCGCGCGGTCGACTTCGGCCTGTCCGCCCATGCCGAACGTCGGCGTGGCGATGGGCTGGTCGGTGGCGGGATTGAACGCCTGTTGCTGGCCTTCTGTGCCGCGAACGAAACTCGCGCCTATGAGCATTTCGCCGGTGATTTGCATGGGGCTCTCCTGGTGTGATCGATGGTGGTGAATGGCGGGTCTTCAGGCTGGGCCGTGCGACGCGGATTCCCGGGCCGCTGCTCCAGCAGAAAGATACTGTAAATATATTGTAGGTATCTTTGTTGCCTTTTGGGGGCAGTGCTTTCCAGCATGGCAGGACTAAAACGCAAGACCTCGCAAGTGCTGCATTCCCCATTCGCATGCTATAAGTATGTTGATAATATATTTGTGCATGCAGCGTTCTCTGCTGGTAGAACGCCTTGGAGAGAGGAAACACCGTGAACTTCATGACAGACACCGACTTCAAGCGCCTCGGCGACCGTGCCGAAACGGCGACTTCGGCCGATGCCTGTGTGGCGCTGACCCTGGAGGAAGTGCATGCGTTTGCATACCGCGTACTGACACACCATGGTCTGTCGGCGGCGCAGGCCCAGGCCATCGCCCGCGTCATCACGGCGGGGGAGCGCGACGAGTGCCACTCTCACGGCATTTACCGGCTGCTGTCGTGCACCAGGACGCTGCAGCATGGTGGCGTGGTCCGCGATGCAACGCCGGTCGTCAGCGACCGCGGGCCAGGCGTCGTCGCCGTGGATGCGCAATTCGGCTTTTCGCAGCTGGCTTTCGAGGTGGGCAGCAAGCTGCTGCTTGAGAAAGTCCGCACGACGGGCATCGCCGCGCTGGTCATCAACAACTGCTATCACTTCTCGGCCTTGTGGCCCGAGGTCGAGGCCTTGGTGGCGCATGGCGTGGCCGCGCTGGCCATGACGCCCAGCCATTCCTGGGTCGCGCCCGCTGGCGGCTGCCGGCCCGTGTTCGGCACGAATCCGATCGCATTTGGCTGGCCGCGGGCGGGCGAGCTGCCCTACGTCTTCGACTTTGCGACCAGTGCCGTGGCGCGCGGTGAGATCGAACTCTACCGAAGGAGCGGGCGCGCGCTGCCCGAAGGCTGGGGCATGGACGCCGATGGTGAGCCGAGCTGCGACGCGGCCACCGTGCTGGATCAGGGCGCGATGCTGACTTTCGGCGGCTACA
>JAMNYN010000030.1 GCA_023622805.1 Pseudomonadota bacterium
CCGACAGGCAGTCCTTCATGAAGGCCTTGCGCTCATCACCTTTCTTGCCCGTGGCTTCGGTGTTGCAGGTGCCCATCAACTTCTGCTGGGGCGTGGGCTGTTTGTCCGCCGCGAAGCTGGCGTTGGCAGCCAGAGTCAAGGTGGCGATGGCGATGAATTTTCCGACGAGTTTCTGCATGAAAGTACCCCGAAGTACGCTGACGGCCAGCGCCATTGCATTGCACCACAGGTCAAGGTTCTGCGGGCAATTTACGCGACATCTTCAACCCCTCAAGATCCATTACCCCACCCGCCTGCCAGCCGCCGCCCAGCGCCTGGTACAAGGCAATCACGTTGTCCAGCTGCGCCTGGCGCAGGCGGATGACTTCCTGCTGTACCGCAAAAAGATTGCGCTGCGCGTCCAGCTCTTCGAGGTAGGAGGCATAGCCCGCCTGGTAGCGGTCATGGGCAAAGCCCAGGGAACGCTGCAGCACCTGCTGGCGCTCCTGCGCCTGGGCCATCTGGGTCTGCAGCAGCTGGCTTCCCGCCAAGGCGTTTTCCACGTCGGCCAGGGCCTGGATGACCACCCCGCGGTAGGCATAGGCGGCCTGGTCGCGTTGCGCCACCGACACGCCGAACTGGGCCTGCAGGCGCCCGGCATCGAACAGCGGCGCGAGCACGCTGCCGCCCAGGCTCCAGACCGTGGCCGGGTTGTAATCCAATGCATTGATCAACAGACTGCCCGCGCTGGCGCTCAGCCGTACTTGCGGCAGGAAAGCCGCGCGCTGGGCGGCCAGGCTTTGATCGGCCGCGGCCAGCTGCCACTGCGCGCGCGCAATGTCGGGGCGGCGCTCCAGCAGTTGCGATGGCAAGGCCACGGGCAAGCGCGGCAGTTGCAGCGCCTCCAGATCCGGCGCGTCCTCCCCGGGCCACTGCAGCGCGGTCGTGCCCGGCGCGGCGCCATCGGGCGCTTCCCAGCCCACCAGAATGCGCAAGGCGTTGCGCTGGCGCGCCAGAGAATGCCGCAGCAATTCGATGCTTTGCAGCACGCTGTGGTATTCGGACTGGGCCTGGGTGAGCTGCAGCTGCGAGATGTAGCCCACGCGCGCCTGATCGGCCGCGAGCTGCAAGGCATGTTCACGCGAGACCAGCGTGGCCTGGGCGCTGCGCAATTGGGCTTGCAGCGACAGCAATCCCACATAGGCCTGGGCCGTGGTGGAGGCGACGCTCAGCGCAATGGCGTCCCGGTCGGCCTGGCTGGCCTGGTAACGCAGATCCGCGGCGCGGCCCAGCGCATCCAGGCGCCCCCAAAGATCGATTTCCCAGTTGGCCTGCACGCCGGGCTGCAGCGAGCGCAGATGGGTCATGCCCGTGCTGCCCAGGCTGCGGCCGGAGGACATTGGCAGCACGGCGTCCAACACCGGCCGGCCGGCCGCGCCCGCCAGCTGCACCTGGGCGCGCGCCTCGTCGATGCGGGCGCGGGCCGCGAGCACGTCGTTGTTGTGCGCCAGGGCCTGCTCGACCCAGGCCGACAGTTGCGGATCGCCCAGCGCCTGCCACCAGCGGGCATCAATCGCTGCCGTATCCGCGGTACCCGTGGGTGCCTGCCACTGCGTGGGCTGGGGCGGCCGGGCCGCGTCCGGCAAGGCCGGGGTCAAGGGTGCGCAGGCTGTCACCGTCCAGGCCAGCACGGCCACCAGCACGGGCGTGCGCAGCGCCATCATGGTTGCACTCCCTTGCCGGCGGCGGATGCGGCCTGGGTGTCCAGGTGCACGACCACCGACATGCCGGCGCGCAGACGCGCGGCCAGGTCCTGGTCGGGAGCTATGGCGATCTTGATCGGCAGGCGCTGCACCACCTTGGTGAAATTGCCCGTGGCATTGTCGGCCTTGAGCACGCTGAATTCCGAGCCCGTGGCGGGCGCGATTTCCTGCACCTTGCCGCGCAGCTCGGCCCCGGCCAAGGCATCGACGGTGAAGCGCACGGGCTGGCCCAGCTGCATTTTCGCGGTCTGAGTTTCCTTGAAGTTGGCGATCACCCACAGGCCTGGCGGCACCACGTACAGCAGCTGCGAGCCGGCGGCCACGTACTGGCCCTTGCGCACCGACACTTCGCTGACCTGGCCATCGCTGGGCGCATGCACGGTGGTGTTGTCCAGGTTGATCTGCGCCTGGCGCACCAGCGCATCGGCGATCGCGACCTGGGCTTGCAGCGCACCGCGGTTCACATTGGTGGCCTTGATGGTTTCGCTGTCGATGGCGATCTGTGCCTGGGCCTTGGCGACGTTGCTCGCCGCCAGGCGCGCCGTAGCGCGGACCTTGTCGCGCTCATTGAGCGAGACCGAGCCGCGCTGGGCCAGCTCCTCCACGCGCCGCAGTTCGGCTTGCGAGCGTTCGGCCTCGGCCTGCGTCGCGCTCAGGCTGGCGCGGCTGGCCGACAGGCTGGCGCGGTTTTGCGCTTCGGTCTGAACGGCGTTGGCCAGCAAGGCCTGGGCGTTCGCGCGCTGCGCCAGAGCCTGGGCCAGGCTGGCCTCGTAGCTGCGCGCATCGATCTTGACCAGCGGCTGACCGGTCTTGACGGTTTCGTAGTCCTTGACCAGCACTTCGCTCACATAGCCGCTGACCTGGGGCGCGAGAATGGTCACGGCGCCGCGCACATAGGCGTTGTCGGTGGACATCACCGCGCTGCTGAACGGCCACAGGCTCCAGGCCCTCAGCACCAGCACAATGCCGACCAGGGCCACGACCAGCGCCACCATGACGCCGGCCAGCGATGGCTGGATGGTCTTGGGGCTGGGCGACGGGCCCGCGGCGGACACCGGTGCAGGAGTCGGCGCCCCAGCCGGCGTGGCTGGGGAAGAGGAAGTGGGCTGATCGCTCATGGAAAGCCTTGGTAGAAAAATGCAAAAACAAAAATAGCGGAGTTCATGCCGGGCGCTCAACGGCCGGTGCCGGGGTGGGTACTGCGCCCGCGCCGGTGCCCGCGCCGCTGCCCGCACCGCTGCCCGCACCGGTGCCCGCGCCGGCATCCGTCGCGCCGGCGGCGGCGCGCTGGTCACTGCTTTGCGGGCTTTGCTGATTCAGCAGCGCCGCGGCCCGGCGCGCATGGCCGGCCAGCGCCAGCGACCACAGCAGGTACAGCACGGCGATCAGCGCCGTCAGCGCAAACACATCGTTGTAGGCGCGCACATTGGCTTCACGCCGCACGGTTTGCGCCAACTGCGCCATGCCCTGGGCCGCGCGCAGGCTGGGGTCGGTGATCTGCCGCGCATAGAGTTGCTGCTGCAGCTTGAGGCGTTCGGCCACGACGGACCGGGTCGGGTCCAGCCCGGCCACGATGCCGACCGAATACACCTGTTCGCGGTAGGTCTGGTAGGTGCTGAGCGTGGCCGCCCCCACCAGCGCACCCATGGCCTGGGTCATGGAAATGGTCAGGATGCAGGTCACCATGTAGTTGGGCCCGAACTTCAGGCCCTGCACCACGCCGGTCAGCATCAGCGGCCCCATGAACATCCCCGCCCCCACGGCCAGCAGGAACTGGCTGACGAAAAAGTCCTGGGGGCGCGCCAGGCTGGTGCGGTTGTAGTCCAGCAGCGCCGCCACGGCGAACAGCACGATGGCGGCCAGCAACTGCTTGCCCAGATGCGGCAGGCCGAACGTGGCCGCCGACAGGACGATGCCCACCACGGTGCCGATCAGGATCACCACGAACAAGGGCTGCATCTGGTCTATGGTCATGCCCAGCGTGCGCTGCAGTCCGACCACGCCATAGCTTTGCTCCACCGTGAGAAATCTCAGCAGCAAGGCGCCAATCACAAAGCGCAGCGTCTCGCCCTGGGTGAACCAGCGGGTCTGGAACAGCGGGTTGACGCGGTGGTGCTCGATATACAAGGCCGTCGTCAGCAGGGTGATGGCGCCAATCAGCATCCAGGCCAGACGCGGCGCGTCCAGCCACCAGAGGTTGTAGCCCTGCACCAGCACGGCGATCAACAGGCCCACGCCGGGCACCATCAGAAAGAAGGTGACGAAGTCCAGCTTCTCGAAGACTTTGACATAGACACCGGGCGGCAGCTTGACCAGCACCACGCCGGCAAAAGCCAGCAAGGCCAGGCCGGCCTCGAACAGGTAGAGGTTGTGCCAATCCGCATTGAACAGCAGGCTGGGCGAAATCACCCAGGCCAGGGGCGTGCAGATCTGCCCTACCCCGACGCCTATCACCAGCATCTTCAAGGTGTGCTGGCGCGGCATGGATTGCAACATGTACAGCGTGCCCAAGGTGGCGCAGGTGGCGCCGGCCAGACCGCTGGCCGCACGCAGCAGTATCAGACTCTCATAACTGCCCAGCACCAGGTGCAGCAGCGTCAGCAGCGCATAAAGGCCCAGCCCGATTTCG
>JAMNYN010000530.1:0-897 GCA_023622805.1 Pseudomonadota bacterium
AAAAGAATGCCAATTGCAGCGATCCAATGGTGCGCAGATGTGAAATTCTTCTCTATATACCACTCAGTTGGCGTTATATTAAAATACCATTTCCTACCGGCAAAATACAAATGATCTGTTTTTGAAAATTTTGGCGCCGCAACGCTGTGCAATTCCGCCAAGGAGTCATTAGAAAACCCATGCAAAAACAAAGGCTCACTCAATGGGTCTTCTTCGTAGAATATCAACTGCAGGCCCGGCGGTATATTGTCGGAAATAGGTTGAATAACATCAAGTAATCGAAATGGAATGTCCACCCATCCGCTCAATTCACTTCCAATACCCAACTCTCCAGGATAACGACTCCTGACCGCCAGGTAAAGAACGAATCCTGGAGATTTCTTATCTGGACCATCTTGTATCAGAGATATTTTTTCTGTGGATATCAGATTGCCCGTTTCACTCGACAGCATGGCTGATTTTTTTGCCACTTGCGAAGATAGAATATCAAAGCCGATGGACTTTTCATTGGCTTCCATCGGTTCCATGAATATGATGGGGGCGTATGCCTCCCTCTCGCCAGGAGGGTGGATAGCATAAATGTTGTTTCCATGCTCCTTGCGCAACAAATCCTGGGCTCGAAGGAGAGGATGTTCTCCCGTCACCAGTCTAGAGAACCCCACTCCTTGCAGTCCTGGAGCAACAGTCTGCAGTTTCAATGCTTTCACGAAAGATTTAAACTCATCTGCAGTGACTTCCTTTGAGCCGTCAATAAAGCCTTTGACGCTTCGAGCGATAAGCTCAAAGCCGTTGAACTGGTTTTGAAGCAGATATTTCAGGCTTTCACTTTCCCGAGTGATGGCTGCGCGCAAATCATATTCTGTCAACTGATTTCTTGAAAGCCAATAAATGGCAGGA
>JAMNYN010000530.1:911-5281 GCA_023622805.1 Pseudomonadota bacterium
ATGAGCGAGGCGACCAAGGCTGTCAGCATGGCCAAAATCAAGGCTTTTATATTAAATCCGAGGCGGGAATCCAATAAATCATGCTGCATTTTAGATTTTTCGGATTTATTGCCTGTGACATCGGAGGCGTAAGGCTTCACAAAAAATATCCCTTATGACCTGATGTTCTTTGTCGATTGACTCGATGAATATTTCGAATTTTCCTCCATGGTACGGGAATTCGTCAAAGACTCATCACTTCCCTGGGCTGTTTTTCATTGCCGAAAGCCGTCAAGTGGGCCGCGCCCAGCCCCGCGTTTGCACGTCCCTGCGGCGGTGGTCGCACAGGAAGCCCGGGGGCTTTGACGCACATGCCACCGCAACCGCCTGCGTCAAAATAGTGGTCGCTTCCATGGAATGAGCACCTGAGAGCGGTAATGTGTTGATTTGCGATGGGCACGCGCGCGACCATTGCATCGCGGCGCTATACCGACCGGCGCTGGCTGTTGTCTACCGAGGTAGAAATGGATCGCTGGGTGATGCCTGGGCCGGCGAGCGCAAAATGGCCGCCCTCTGGCGCGCGCGTGCGGCACAGGCACTGGCTGAGCGCGGGGCGCAAGCGCTGTTCATGGTTGATTTGACTGAATCCTCACCTGACCCTTGACATAGGAGCGTCAATTCGGCCATGGGGCGTTTCTTCAAAACACTCAAAGTGGAGCGGATCTACCAGGTACGCTATGACAGCCCAGGCAAGGCTGGACATCGTGGACTGGATAGAGGGCCGCATGCACACGGCCATCGGATTCATGGCTCTTGTCACAAAGGAAAGCAGCCTATTGGCTCATGACTTGGTGTCCGTGAAAACGAGGCAGGGCATCCTCTATTCGACCCCCGCCAGATACCGCAACATCCCCACGGCGCCCGCCACGATCCCGGTAATCGCAATAAAGCTGCCCAAACTGAGAAGGGAGACTGCGCTGATGCCTTGGCCCACCGTGCAGCCCATGGCCGTGACGCCGCCTATGCCCATGAGCGCGGCGCCCAGCAGGTGGCGAGACAGGTCCTGGGTGTTGGCGAAGCCTTGCCACTGAAAATCGCGGCGCCACAGGGCGTGGAGCCAGCTGCCGGCGACCATGCCGCAGGCCGAGGCGATGCCCCAGGTCAGGACCTTGTTCTTGTCGCTGAAGAACAGCAGCCAGTCCAGCGTATGCGCCACGGGAGTGACAAAGCTGAAAGCCTCGATGCGTCCGCTGTAAGTGGTCGCATACATATGCTCCAGGGTTTCGGGGTGCTCGGCGATTTCGGCCACGTGGCCGCCCAGCCACCAGGCGGCGGTGACGCAGAGGCCGACGATGGCGCCGCCCAGCAGCACGCCGCGGTCCACGCCTTTTCTGGGGTTCAGGCCGATCAGGACCAGCAGGGCGCCCAGGCCCAGGCCCAGAGCCAGGCGCGTGGCGAACAGGCTCCAGCCGCTGGCCTGGGCCAGCAGTTCGGGCAGCAGGGCCAGGGTGTTGAACTGCAAGTGCACGCTATCGAGCCAGCGCACGCGGGCCACGGCGGTGATGCCTTTGAGCGTGGCGAATGCGGCCAGGCCCATGACGATCAGCACCACCAGGGCCTTGAGGCTGCCGCCGCCCAGGCGGGTGAGGTTTCTGGCGCTGCAGCCCGAGGCCAGCACCATGCCCGCGCCAAACAGCAGGCCGCCCACCAGGGCCGACAGCCACAGCAACTGGGCGCTGGCATACAGCGTATCGCCCACGGCCACGCCACCCCACAGCACCAGGGCCGTGACGCCGCACATGGCCACGCCTACGGCCATGGCCCATTGGCGCATGCGCTGCCAATCCTGCAGATAGACGACATCGCTGATCGCGCCCATGGTGCAAAAGCGGCTCGCGCGCATGGCAAAGCCCAAAATGGCTGCCAGCAAAAAAATGACCGCCAGGACGGCGGTCGACAAGGATTCAAATTCGGCAAGACTCATGCGCGCATTGGAAGGCGCATGGGCCGCTCAGCGTACTGGCGTATACCCGCGGTCCGCTTTTAATGCGGCGTTAATGCAGCTCAGGCAATGCCCTGGTTCGGCATCACATTGACCAGCCTGGGCTCGTTGGGTTTGCCCGGCTTGATCACCTTCTGGTCCTTGAGCCAGGGCTCGACGATTTCCCAGATCTGCTTGTTGCCGGCATTCCTGGCTTCTTCGGCCACGGGGGCCCAGCCGGCCACCTTGTACTTCTTGTCGGCTTCGAGCAATTGGCCGTTGAGGCGCATGTCGCTGATGCGCCGGCCGGCGCCCGCCGTGGGGTCGCACTGGTATTGCAGGCCGCCCACGCGCACCATGTCGCCGCCTTGCTGGTAGTAGGGGTCGGGGTTGAACAGGTTGTCGCCCACGTCCTCCAGCACGGTCTTGATGGTGGCACCGGTCATTTCGGTGACGGTGGCGTAGGAGTAGGTGGTGGCCGTCATGTCCATCAGCCATTCGCGCGTGATGTCCTGGCCCGCGAGCAGCGAAGTGCCCCAGCGAAAGCCCGGCGAGAACGCGATAGGCGCATCCTGCACGGCCATCATGGCGTCCAGCAGCAACTGGTCGCCCGTGCCGTTGAAGTTGCCGCGGCGGTACAGCGTGCCGTCGGTCCTGGCCAGCACTTCGGCCAGCTTCGATTCGTAGGGCGCGCGGATCTTGGTGATCAGCGCGTCCATCTGGGCGTCGGCCGGCAGGATGTTGGAGAAGATGGGCAGCAGGCGGTACTGGAAGCCATGCACCTGGCCGTTTCTCACGTCGAAGTCCAGCACGCCCAGGAACTTGCCGTTGGAGCCGGCATTGGTGACGATGGTCTTGCCGCCGGCGTTGTTGACAATGGTCGGCACGGGCATGCCGTCGTGCGTGTGGCCGCCCAGGATGGCGTCGATGCCGCGCACGCGGCCGGCCATCTTGATGTCCACGTCCATGCCGTTGTGCGACAGCACGACCACCACCTTGGCGCCCTTGCCGCGCGCCTCGTCGACCATCTTCTGCATGTTCTCGTCCTGGATGCCGAAGCTCCAGTCCGCGACCATGTAGCGGGGGTTGGCGATGGGGGTGTAGGGGAAGGCCTGGCCGATGATGGCGACCGACACGCCGTTGATCTGGCGGATCACATAGGGCTTGAACACCGGGTCGCCGAAGTCGGCGGTCTTGACGTTCTGGGCCACGAAATCGAGCTTGTTGCCAAAGTCCTTTTCGATGATTTCCTGCACGCGCTGCATGCCGTAGGTGAACTCCCAGTGGCCGGTCATCACGTCCACGCCCAGCAGCTTGCAGGCGTCGACCATGTCCTGGGCCTGGGTCCACAGCGAAGTCGCCGAGCCTTGCCAGGTATCGCCGCCGTCGAGCAGCAGGGCGCCGGGGCGCGAGGCCCGCATGCGCTTGACCAGCGTGGCCAGGTGGGCAAAGCCGCCGACCTTGCCGTAGCGCTTGGCGGCGACGTCAAAGTCCAGGTAGCTGAAGGCGTGGGCGCTGGCCGTGCCGGGCTGCAGGCCCATGGCCTTGAGCAGATGCTCGCCGACCAGGTGCGGGGCATGGTTCTTCATCGTGCCCAGCCCCAAGTTCACGCTGGGCTCGCGGAAGTAAATGGGGTTGAGCTGGGCGTGGCAGTCCGTCATGTGCAGCAGCGAGACATTGCCGAAAGCAGGCAGCTCGTACATGGCCTTGTCGGCCAGCGCCGAGTCGGCGTGGGCATAGCGTTGCAAGCCCATGCCCGAGACGCTGGCGGCGGCCAGCACTTGCAGGAATTCGCGTTTGGAGAGGCTCATAGTGCAGTAAAAAGCGGGCCGCACCCAGGGCACGACCCGCGATTCATTTCATGGTGTAAAAAACAGGGAATCAGCGGTTGACCGGCGATTGGGGGTCCAGCAGCAAGGCCATGACGTCACGCACCTGGGCTTGGTCCAGGATGGCGGAGTGGCCGAAACGCGGCATGCCGGAGCAGGCGTTGTAGGCCTTGGCGTTCCAGATCTTGCCCCAGGTGTATTCGACAATCGCCTTGGCTTCGGGGCTGCTCGGGTCCTGGACGCCGCGCAGCTTGCCGTAGTTGTAGAGGCTGGGGCCCAGGGTGCCGAAGGAGATTTCCTGCGGGCTGATCTGGTGGCAGTTGTAGCAATTGCCGCCATTGGCGCTGCCGGGCTTGTCGGTCCAGGTCATGCCGCGGCCGTTCTGGGCCACTTTCTCGCCTTCCTTCCAGTCACCGAGGAACTTGCCGTCCTTGGGCCATTGCACGCTTTGCAGGTTGGCGGTCTCGATGGCCTTGGTCTTGGCTTCGGTCAGGGGAATGCCGGAAGCGTCGGCCGCGCTGCAGGCGGCGTTGGACTCGTCCTGCTGCAGTCGGTCGACCTTGGCAATGCCCTGGTCCCTG
>JAMNYN010000518.1 GCA_023622805.1 Pseudomonadota bacterium
GCGGAGATCGCGCCGAAGGAGTTCACATAGCCCTTCTTGGCACCGCCGTTGACTTTTTGCCAGAGCTTTTCGGCACCGCGCTGGGCCAGGGTGTGCTCAGGCTGCATGCTGCCCCGCAGACGCACCACATCGGCGGCCGAGTAGCCGCGCTTGATACCCTTCAAGCGGGGATTTTGCGCCCAGTCCTTTTCGAGTGCGGCGATTTGCTGTTCACGGCTGAGTTGCTGCGTCAGGGATTGGGGCATGTGAATCTCCAGGGTCTCAAGGTTGATGAAATTTGCGGGGGACATTTCTGCCTCCCATGTCATCCACTGTACGGTTTTTTTGGAAAAAAACGCCAAGTCTTATGTCTTATATAAGAGATATTCCGCCCATACAAATCAACAACTTACATCGATTTTTCTTAATGTGAAACGATATTTCTCGTGTTGATATTTTTTGTCGCGGTGCAGCATTTTAATTTTTCATAATATGAAAATGCTATTTCAGCAGGCAAAATTTCCCCATCGCATTCCGTCGGCGCAGGGGCGACAGCGCGCACCAGGCCGTGGCCAAGGCCGGCACGGCGGCCCGGTATTGCTTGCTGGTCGGATGTGATGAGCGCCCCGCTGCGGCATGCGCAAGCGGGTGGCGCGGCGTCAGTGGCGCTCCTGCCCTTCGCCAGGACCGGCCACGGAGCAAGGCCAGGCGCGACATTGCGACGCGCTTGTCAGGGCCTGTTCAGCGAAAGCTCAGCCCCGGACTTCCTCGGAGAATATTTCCCAGTGGCCGCCCGCCTTGCGCCAATACTGGCGCAACGGCTGAAACTTGCCCGCTTTCTTGCTTCCTATCTGCGCATCCACGATCCGGATGTCGCCTTCCTTGTCTTTCCAGGCATAGACAGACAAGTTCTGCAGCGAAACCTCCGAGGAACGGAAAAGCTCCGTGAGACGGGCTTTGGTATACGGCTCGGACGTCGAGTCTTGCCCGTAGATCTGAGTCAGCATCCGCGGATCGGCCTGGGTCCAGGCCTGCTGCCAGGCAGCCAGCACGGGGGTGAACGAATCCGCTGCCTTTTTCTGCACCAGATCCGACGGTGTCTCCCACTGCAGCTTGTCGCTGAGCACGACCGGCGTCTGGCGGTCCACCGTTTTCATCAGCGCGAGCAAATCGGTGTTGGCCAGCACGATGCAGCCGTCGCTGGCTTGCGGAAGGCGTGCAAACTGGTCCGGCGGCGATCCGTGCAGCCAGATTCCATCGCCTGAGCGATCCTGGGCCTTGTCCCAGTCGTTGGGGTAATTGAGCGTGAGCGCGCCCTTGCCATAGAAATCGGGCAGCTTGGCACCCGCAATCTGGCGACCGATGAAGTAGACGCCTTGCGGCGTTCTCTGGTCGCCTTCCTGAAGCTTGCCCATGCCCAGCTTGCCGACAGAGATGTAGTAATCCGCGACCAACCGCAGCTTGCCCTGCTCATGGGAGAACACATACAGCCGGGATTTGCTGGCATCGATGGCCAAGGCATGGCGAACTGACGCGCCCAGCAGCTGGAATTCGCGTGGAATGCTGCCCGCCGGGGGCGAGAAACTGCTGCCGTGCACGCGGCGCTCCAGCTCCTGGCGCAAACCCTGCATCTGGGCCTGCCAATCCAGGGGTTGCTCGTCCGCAGCCTTGGGCGCAACCGACACCTTCTTCGCCGGCAGGTCCGTGACGCTGTCGCCTGGCGAAGCGGCCAGTCCGGCATGCCTGCCGGTCTTGAAGCGCAGAAGATCGGCGTACACCAGTTGGGCCGCCAGGAAGTTCGGAATATCTTCGGTCAGCTGCGCGGCCGCTTGCAGGGCAGCATCCAACTCCTGCCCTTCCACAAGCTGGATGACGCGCAGCAGGCGCGCTTCCGCCGTGGTGGGCACAGCGGCCACGTTGAGGGCAACCGTTGCCGGCACGGCAGCCACTTCGGCACGCTCCATTGACGCCGGCCGCGGGGCTTCCACCACCGTCTCAGGCGACTCGTTGCGCCCATTGGTGCAAGCCGTGGCCAGCAGCGCCGCCCCCATGCCGACGACCGCCATCGCCACCAGCGCGCGACCCAGCTGCTGGCGAAGCAAGGGCCCCGACGATTTCCTTCTATTGACCATATTCACGCAGACGACAGCGGATGAAATACCAAATCAACCGCCAGTGCTCTCACGCACGATGCGCCAAGAGCCTTTTTCCTGGCGCAGCGCCAGGGTTTTTCGCGTGGTGCTGTTGAGGCTGCCGGCAACATAGCGTTGGCGGAACTTCGCCGTGGCCTGATCTCCATCGACCGACACCCGAACGTTCTGCAGCGAAACCGTGATGTTGTCCTTGCCCACGATGCGCACGCGGCGCGCTTCTTTCCATTTGTCCAGGCTGCTGCCGTCCGCCGGCACGAATTTTTCGCTGTAGGCATTCAGGTAGCGCGGCATATCCTGTTTTTGCCAAGCCGCGGCCCAGGCGTTGACGGCGGACTCCACTTCCGAAGCCGCCACCTGTACCGCCGACTTGGCTGCCACCGCGGGTTTTGCGACTGGCGCCGCTTCTGCCGCAGTAGGCTTGGCGGGCTTGACTTCCACCTTGGGCGCATCGGCCTTGACCGCTGCAGCCACCGCCACGACGGGCGCTGCCACAGCAGCCGCGGGAACCACCACGGCCGGAGTGCTCTTGACCGGCGCTTTGGCTTCCACCTTGGGTGCCGTCTGGGCTGGCGCCACAGCAACCACTTCAGGTTTCTTCTCGGTCTTCGCCTCCTGCTTGGGCTCGACCTTGGCTTCGGCCTGCGCAGCCCGTGGCAGCGTGACAGGCGCCGATGGCGCCGCAGCGGCACTGGTGCTCGCAGCCGCCACCAGCGTCTTGGCTGGCGTCTGTTGTCCTGGCACCAGCTGCGTGATCAGCGCCAGTTTGGGAGGAATGGCCTTGCGCGAGCCGTCGAGCTGCAGGGCTTTGGAGTAGGCCTCGCTGGCCATGCGCGCATACAGATCGCCCAGATTCTCATGGGCCGTCGTATAGCTGGGGTTGGTGCGAATCGCCTGCTCCAGCGCTTCTGCCGCCTTGCGCTCCTGCCCGTCTGCCGCATAGAGCACGGCCAGATTGTTGTAAGGCTCGGGCATGTTCGGATAGTCCCGGATCAGCGCCGAGAAAATCTTGATCGCCTGCGCACTCTGTTTTTGCTCGGTCGCAATCACGCCTTGCATGAAGCGCATCTCCACATCACCAGGATTTTGCTTGAGGTAAGTCTCCGCCTGCTTGGCCGCCTGCTTGGCATTGCCTTGATCCAGCAGTTGAGCCACCTCATCCACGGAGCGCGATGCATGTGCAGACAGGCTGCACAGGGCGATTCCCCAGGCGGCGAGCACAGCGAGCTTGGGGCGCGAAAGGCGCGAAGGAACCGCATTGCGCTCACGCAACATAACTTCGGATGCAATCAGCATATAGCGATCTTCTCTACGCGGAAAAAAGGAAGGGGAGAAATGAGGCGCGACGATTCGCTCGGGCTTGACCAGCGGATCCGTCTGAACGTGCGACCAAGGCTTGCGAATTGTATATCGCCAGCACCAGCGCCAAGGAGCGCATCCGGGTATCCATGGCCTGGCGCCCCGCTGGCCCTGGCTCGCGTCTTGCGGCCCTGCGCCGCAGCGCAAAACCGCCCATGGCAGGCCCGTACATATACAAGGCGCCTGCATGTCGACAGCCGGCTCAACGATACGGCACAAACGCGACACGTTACGGAACACCTGCCGTAACACGCGGCACAAAACCTGGGCCCACTGCATCCAGCCCATCCGAAAAAATACAAAAAACACAATTCAAATCAACAACTTACAAGTGTCTCAGGCGCAGAAAATCAGAAGAACACAGCTGGCACACATATTGCTTTTTACCCATCCAGACGAGCTTCATGGCCCACGCCATTGCTCACCAACCGAATGATCAACCCATCTGGAGCGAGCAAATGACGCCTTCTGCAACACAACCATCCAGCATGACTACTGCGCAGTGGACTGCCCCCCCGCTTGCGACCGCCACCACGGCGGTTGGAGCGGTTGTCGCTCCCGCGTCCAGTACGGCTCCCGCCGTTCTGTCCCAGGCCTCGCCAGGGGTGCAGATCATTCGCGGTGGACAAACCATCATGGCGGCGGAGTCTGGGACCGCGTTGCAGCTCGGCGACAAGATCGTGGTCCCTGCGGGCGGCAGTGCCCAAGCCTTGTTCACTGGCAACACGGGTCAGCAATTGGTAGGAACCTTTGCAGGCGGCACCGAAGCCACCCTCACCACCAATGGGGGAGTCATGGCGTTGGACCTTGCCTCCGGGAATGTGAATGTGGTTCCGGCCAGCGAATCCGATGCCGTGGGCCTGGTCGTCACGCAGGGCTCGGTGCTCGGAGACTTTCTGCTGGCAGGCCTGGTCGGCGCGGGCGCAGGCGCGCTGCTCGCCCACAACAACAACGACGACGACACCCCGCCCGTGCCGCGAACCGATCCGACGAACCCCACCAGCCCTACGGACCCGACCAACCCCACGGACCCGACCAACCCCACGGATCCGACCAACCCCACGGATCCCACCAACCCCACGGATCCGACCAACCCTACGGATCCCACCAACCCTACGGATCCCACCAACCCCACGGATCCGACCAACCCTACGGATCCGACCAACCCCACGGATCCGACCAACCC